>DFBV01000114.1:1071-6464 GCA_002366755.1 Anaerolineales bacterium UBA3071 | reverse complement strand
AGGCCACATCACCGTTGACGACTTGCTCGACGCCATCCCGGACACGGTGGAGACGCCGGAGCAATGGAAAGTGGTCTTGGAGGTCCTGCGAGGGCATGGCATCTCAGTCGTCGCCGCGGAGGAGAAGGCGGTGGGTGACAACAGCAGTCCATCGGGCAGCGGTTCTGGGCCTAGAAGCGTCCCATCGGACAGTGTAGCATTGTACCTACAACGTGCCGGTGCAGTGCCGCTCCTCACCGCGGAGCAGGAGAACTACCTTACCCGCTGTCTGGAGCGAGGCTGCCAGGCCGCGGAGCGGCTGCGAGAGGGCGTGGCGGCAGAGAAGGCAGAAGCAGAGATCCGTCGTCGCATCGCAGAGGGCGAGAAGGCACGGTATCGGTTGATCCGCTCCAATTTGCGACTGGTCGTGAGCATTGCCAAGCGCTACCGAGGCCTGGGATTGCCTTTCTTGGATTTGATCCAAGAAGGTAACCTGGGGCTGGTTAGGGCGGTGGATCGCTTCGATTGGCGCCGCGGCACTCGCATCTCGACATATGCTACCTGGTGGATTCGGCACGCCATCCATCAGGCGTTGAACAATCGCGCCCGCACGATCCGTTTGCCATCGAGCGTAACGGGGACCATGCGCCTCATACGCCAAGCACGGGAGCGATTGCGTGATCACCTGGGGCGGGAACCGACCGATGCAGAGTTGGCCCAGAAAGCTGACGTGGCACCAGACAGGGTTCAGCAGTTGCGGTACATGACGCAGCAGGTAGTCTCCTTGGACGCGCCGCTTGGCGGACATACCGATCAACAGAGAACGCTGGGCCATGTCATCGAAGATCGCCATACGCCGCTTCCCATGTCGCAGGTGACGAAGCAGTTGCTGCGCGAGGATATGCGGCGGGTGCTCAAGGAGCTTTCAGCGCGGGAGCGCGGGGTGCTGCGTTCGCGGTTTGGCCTGGACAGTTCTGAGAGTCACACTCTGGAAGAGGTAGCCAACGAGATGGGCGTAACGCGAGAACGGGTCCGCCAGATCCAGAGTCGGGCGTTGCGTAAGCTGCGTTCGTCGCGTCACGTGCGACGACTGCGAGACTATTGGCGTAGATAGCCAACCTTCGTCTCGCAACCCAATATGACATATCACTGAACTCACCAGACTCAGGAGGCATGCGTATGGCAAGAAAGCCGAAGAAAGACAAGATCGAGGTAGAGGGCATCGTCACAGAGTGCCTGCCTGGCACGCAGTTCCGGGTGGAGTTGGACAATAAACATGAGGTGTTGGCCTATTTGTGCGGGAAGATGCGCAAGTACTACATCCGTGTGCTACTAGCCGACCGGGTGTTGGTAGAGCTATCGCCCTATGACCTGACCCGTGGGCGCATTGTCTATCGCTACAAGGTGGGCTCACGCTCAGCGCCAGCACGGAGGTAGCATAGTAGCCAAGCCATCAGTTGGTGTCCCGGCCGCTTGAAGCTGGCTCTCACAGGCAAAAAGGGCTCTGCAGGCTAGAGCCTCGTCGGTTGCGAAACACGGTCAAGCTGCATATCCATGCCGCAGCACCTGGTCGCTAGTCCGGGATACTTGTGCTACCTACAACGACTAGCATAGGAGAGGAGTGAAATGAACAAGAGACTCTACATCGGCAGCCTATCCTTCGACACGACAGAGGACGAGCTGCGCGAGCTGTTCAGTAGAGTGGGCACGGTACGGTCGGCGGAGGTGATCCGCGATCGCTACACGGGCCGGTCGAGAGGCTTTGGCTTCGTGGAGATGGAAACGGTTGCCGAGGCCGAGGTGAACTCCAGAGTGTTGTTACCAAGGAAACATGTCAAGTCGACTGCGGGCTGTGACGTGCCAGCGATGTGGGTCTGGATTTGTGTTGACCACAAACTACCTTGACCTGCTCGCACGACGAGGGGTCAAGGTGGTCGTGCCAGCATTGTGTCCGACCTGTTTCCTGGCCACAGGACCACTACGCAAGGAGCGCGGCAAGGTGAAGTGGTTCGACTCGCGCAAGCATTATGGGTTCATCATCACCGAAGAGGGCAAGGAAGTCTTCTTTCACGAAAGACAGGTTCTTGGAGACGGTTTGGACGGGCTAAAGGAGGGCCAGGTGGCCCTGTTCCACGTTCGCTATCGTGTCGAAGGCCCCGAAGCGTTGAACGTGGAGTTGACGAGGGGGTGACTGCTAGAAAAGCGGGGTGACAACACCTTCGTGAGTCATCCGCCCCATGCTGGAACCTGGATGGAGATGGGGATGAAGGCGGTACTTGCCTATCTCAAGGGCCAGCCCCACGCCGTAACGGGCGAGGGTAGTCTCCCACAAGCCACAATTGAGCAACTGAGTGTCAGTGAGGTGATGCAGTACGCAATGGAGGGAAGATGCGCCGAAGCATGACAGCAGGGAGGTAGAGAGCTTGACTACAACAAAGATCAAGAAGGTACATCGCCGTCAGCGACGCAAGCGCAAGTTGCGCTACCTGCGCCGGCGGCTGCAGAGGACAACAGACCCCGGCATGCGCAGGCGGCTGATCATGAAGATGCGGCGGATCAGTCCGGGTGCACCCGTGCCTGAAGCATAGCTGGCCAGCGCAAGCGTGGGCGTGCACGAAGGTCAATCTTGGCGCCTCCTGGCGCGCGGCCGACCGCCAACTGAGCATAGTGAGGGGTCTCAGTTGATAGAGCCGGTCGTCGAGGCGCTGCTAGTGGAGAGACAGAGATGACACCGGCGCATCGCGGCGGCGGCCATGAACACACTGTGGTTCATCTCCGCCGAGGTGGCGCACTCAGAAAACCATTCACTCCGTATCTGCCGCTCTGCCCGACGGCTCGATATGTGGCTTTTGCCTCAATGCAAGGAGACATACGATGACTATTGTGGGCTATGACAAGCAACTCACCGCGGAGCATCTCCGCATCCTTAGACAGGGCGTAGAGGCCTGGAACGCCTGGAGAGGTGAAGACCCTGCATTGGATCCATATCTGAGGGGGGGGCCACTGGGTGGAGCCGATCTCCGAGGGGCTGACTTCCGACGGGTAGACCTTCGCACGGCGGACCTACGCGCGACAGACTTGACGGGCGCCGACCTGCGCGGAGCCGACCTGCGCTGCGCAGACCTCGTCGAAGCCAACCTGCGCAGAGCGTATCTGAGCGGCGTGGATCTGCGTAGGGTGAACCTGCGGAGGGCAGATCTCCGCCGGAGTGATCTGGTCGTGGCCGACCTCAGTGGCTCTGATCTGTGCGGCGCGGACCTGCGCGGCGCAGACTTGAGACACGCGGATCTTCGCAGGGTGATCCTCGAACGGGCGAATCTCGAGGAAACCGACATGTGGGGCGCGATCGTTGGCTGGACTGTCTTCGGAGATGTTGACCTGAGCGGAGTCAGGAACCTGGAGACTGTGATACATCTAGGTCCCTCGACCATTGGCATTGACACCATCTATCGCTCGAAAGGCCGCATTCCAGAGGTCTTCCTGCGGCGAGCTGGCGTGCCGGAGGAGTTCGTCGGCCACCTTCCGGCCCTCATTAGCGAGCACTTTCAGTCTGACACCTGCCTCATCGCCTATGCCGCCGCAGACGAGGAGATCGCTCGCAGGCTCCAGACCCACTTGCAGAGCAAGGGCCTACGTTGCTGGTTGGCTCCCGAGGACATGGAACTCGACAAGAGGATCAGACAGAGCATCGACCCCACTATCCGTCTCCACGACAAGCTTCTGCTCATCCTGTCGCAGCACTCCACTGAGAGTGAGTGGGTTGAGGCTGTCGTCGAGATAGCCTTGGAGGAGGAGCAGGTGCGAGATCAGACCATGCTTGCCCCCATCGTCCTGGACGACAGCGTGATGGAAACCGAGAAGCTGTGGGCAGAGCAGGTGCGGAGAGCAGGGCATATCAGTGACTTCCGATGCTCGGAAGACTCCGACGCCTATCAGGAGGCGTTTGCGCGCCTGGCACGCGATCTTGAGAAGGAAGGCACTGAGGCAGAAGCGTGAGCTCGCGAGCGTAGCGAGCTCAATTGGCGGTTGCCTGGATGGAGGAAGTTGATCGCCACATCCGTTTCGGCCTCCTTCAGGATCTTTACATTGAGGGAGTGTTGGCAGGAGTCGTGAGAAGGCGAGGGGCTACTCTGTGCCCGCTGGCAACTCGATAGTGAACGTGGTGCCCTGGCCCAGTTCGCTGACAACCCCGATCCGGCCGCCGTGGGCCTGCACCAACTGCCGGGCGATGGCGAGGCCCAGCCCACTCCCTGCTCCACTGGCGCGGGAGCGGGAACGGTCGCCGCGCCAGAAGCGGTCGAAGATGCAGGCCAGATCCTCGGGGGGGATGCCCGCACCGGTATCGCGCACGATGATGCGCACACCGCCCTCCACAGGCCCTTGGGCGGGGATCCCCTCGACTGTGCTCGGGGCAGGCTCCGCCCAGAGCGTGATGACCCCGCCAGCAGGTGTGTGGCGCAGGGCGTTGTCCATCAGGTTGCTCAGCACCTGATCCAGCCGCCCCACGTCGCCGATGATGGTCATGGCGGCTGGGCCTCCTTCGGTTCCATTCGGCAAGTTCCCCTCGACTGCGCTAGGGACGGGCGGGGCAGACTCGACCCGCAGGTCTATCCCCGCTGCTGCGGCCTGGCCGCTGAAACTGGTGCCCACGTCGGCCAGCAGCTCGGCCACGTCCACCGGTTCCCGTACCAGCGGGAGTTGCCCTGCCTCGGCCAGCGAAAGCGTCTGCAGGTCATCCACCAGCCGCGCCAGCAGGCGCGTCTCGTCCAACGTGGCCACAATGTGCTCTGCTGTTGGCTCGTACACGTCGTCGAGGATGCCCTCCAGATTGCCCTGGATGATGTGCAGCGGCGTACGCAGTTCGTGGGCCACGTCAGCGGTGAGGTTGCGGCGTTGGCGGTCGGCGCGCTCCAACTCCTCGGTCATGCGGTTGAAGGACTGGGCCAGCCGACCGAAGTGTTTGGGGCCGTGGGTCGCCACTGGCACTCGCACGCTCAGGTCCCCCTCGGCCACAGCGTCGGCGGCGGCCATGACGTCGGCTATGGGTGTGGCGATCTCCTGAAAGGCCCGCAACGCCAGCGCCCCTGCCAGCAGCGGCAGCGACAGCGACAGGCCAATTCCTCCGATCCATACCAGCAGCGCCGTCTGCCCGCCGCCGCCGAGCAGCCGCGTGAGCAGAAAGGCCAGCGCCGCCATCCCGCCCAAGATCAGCACAACGATGAAGCCAAAGATGCCAAAGAAGCGGAAGAAGAGGCGGCCTCGCTTGCGCCGCCACGCTCTCGGCCACTCCGGATGCTCGTGGATCCGTCTTCTTCGTGCCCATGGCGGCTGATGGTCGTAGTGATGCCATGCTTCCCATCGGCGATGGGGCCGGCGGTTGTGGCGTTTCCTGAACTTCTTCATGACGGTTTTTC
>DFBV01000114.1:0-951 GCA_002366755.1 Anaerolineales bacterium UBA3071 | reverse complement strand
TCTATGCTGCGATCGTAGCCATCGTAGGCGATGCCGTGCAGCCGGTCGAGCAACTGGGCGCGGGTGAAGGTCTGGCCTGGATGCTGGGCCAGCGTCGCCAGTAGGGTGAACTCGGTGCGGGTGAGACGGATCGGTTCGCCGGCGCGAGTGACGCGGTGGCCGAGCAGATCAATCTCCAGGTCGCCGGCGCGGATGAGACCTGGCTGATGGACGCCACCCCGCACGCGGCGCAGGACCGCCCGCACGCGGGCTACCAACTCGCGGGGCGAGAAGGGCTTGGTGATGTAGTCATCGGCGCCCAACTCCAGGCCGATGAGGCGGTCGGTCTCCTCGACGCGGGCGGTGAGCATGATGATCGGCACATCGTTTTCGGCCCGCAGGCGCTTGCAGACTTCCCAGCCATCAAGGCCGGGTAGCATCAAATCCAGCACGACCAGGGCGGGGTGGAGCCGCCTGGCCGCCGTCAGCGCCTCCTGTCCGTCCCTTGCGCCGGCCACCTGATAGCCCGCCTGTTCCAGATACATGCGGACCAGTTCCACGATGTGCTTTTCATCATCAACTATGAGAATCGTCTCTCTGGTCATCACGCCCCCGGAGGCCCAAACTCCCATTCTGCTCTCACGGAACGCCCCACCCACCGGACATGCCGGGCAGCTTTGGCAGCCGCCGCATCCCATTGTAGCCCAATTGAGACAAAATGGCAAGTGATTTTGTTGACATCCCACCCACTTGGGGCTATAATAACCACAGACAGACACCGTCGAAAGTGCATACTTACTGATCGGGCGACCTCGCCCGGCAGCCATCGGAAGCGAGCCTAGCGACGTGCTCCTGTCACGGGAAGCACCACCAAAGCGAGGAGGAACCACCATGATGTCAGACACAGGAATGGATCGATTGCTGATTACAAACGCCCGCATCGCCACGCTGGGAGAGGAACAAGCCCTCATC
>DFBV01000062.1:1429-5943 GCA_002366755.1 Anaerolineales bacterium UBA3071 | reverse complement strand
GTGCCGGTGGGACACAAACTGCTGGGCCGGGTGGTCAACCCGCTGGGTGAGCCCCTCGACGAGCGCGGGCCGGTTGAGGCGACGGAGTTCCGCTACCTGGAACGGGACGCGCCGGGCATCGTCGAGCGAGCACCGGTGGACGCGCCGCTGCACACCGGCCTGAAGATCGTGGACGCACTCGTGCCCATCGGGCGCGGGCAGCGCGAACTGATCGTCGGCGACCGGCAGACGGGCAAGACGGCGCTGGCCGTGGACGCCATCCTCAACCAGCGGGACAGCGGCGTGCTGTGCGTCTACGTCGCCATCGGCCAGAAGAAGTCCTCCACGCTGGCGGTCATCGAGACGCTGCGCCGTCACGAGGCCCTGCCGTACACCATCGTCGTCGCTTCCAGCCCCGACGACCCGCCCGCGCTGCGCTACCTGGCGCCCTACGCTGGCTGCACGATGGCCGAGTTCCTGATGCACACGGGGCGTGACGTGCTGATCGTCTACGACGACCTGAGCAAGCACGCTAACGCCTATCGCGAACTGAGCCTGCTATTGCGCCGGCCGCCGGGCCGCGAGGCCTACCCTGGCGACATCCACTACCTGCACGCGCGGCTGCTGGAGCGCGCCTGCAAGTTAGCCCCCCCTTCATCCCCCCCATTGGGGGTGAAAGAGGGGGGGGGCTCGTTGACGGCGCTGCCTATCGCCGAGACGCAGCGCGGCAACATCGTCGCCTACATCCCCACCAACCTGATCTGCGCCACCGACATGCGCATTGTGCTCGACGCCGGCCTGTTCAACCGTGGGGTGAAGCCTGCGGTGAACGTGGGACAGTCGGTATCGCGCGTGGGCGGGGCAGCCCAGACAGCGGCAATGCGCGAGGTGGCGCGTCATCTGCGGCTGCAACTGGCGCAGTTCGAGGAGGTGGCCCGCTTTGCCCGCTTCGGCATCGAGGTGGGCGAGGCTACGCAGCGTCGGATCCGGCGCGGCGAGCGGTTGCGGGCCGTGCTCACGCAGCCCGCTCAACGGCCACTTCCGCTATCTGCGCAGGTCGTGGTTCTGCTGGCAGCCACCGAAGGGTATCTGGACGAAGTCGCACTCGAAGATGTGCCCGCCTTTGAAGGCGGACTGCTGGCCCATTTCGAGGCCGAGCATGCAGGGCTTTGCCAGCAGATCAACCGCACCGGCGAACTGAGCGAGGAGACACGAGAGACATTGACGACCGCGATCGCCGACTATTGCACAGCCTGGCATAGAGAGGAAAAAGGGTAAGAGGTATGGAGGACCTGGAGCAGGCCGAGGCGCGCCTCGATCACATCCGCACAGTCGAGCCCATCCTTAGCGCCCTGCGCACGATTTCGCTGGGGAGTTGGCAGGCGGCGCTCAAACGGAAGGCCGACGTGCGCCGTTACGAGGAGCGGCTGACGGCCACGTTGCCGGCACTGTTGCCTCACCTGCCCCCCCCTTCATCCCCCCCAATGGGGGGGAAAGAGGGGGGGATGCAGGTTGTGGCCCTGGTGGTTGGTAGCGAGCGCGGGCTGTGTCGCCGATTCAACGCGGCGATCGTCGCACGCGCCGAGCGCTACCTGGCCGAGCAGACGGCAGCCGGCGCACAGGTGGAACTGATGGCGTTGGGGACACGAGTGCGCCGCATCTTCCAGCGACGAGAGCAGCCACTGACGCAGTCAGGCGCGCTATCGGCAACCGCGCTGCCGCCCTATACCCTGGCGTCTGATTTATCCCGCCGCTGGCTGGCACGCTACGAGGAGCACGAACTGGACGCGGTTGACCTGATCTACAACGCCTATCGCGGCACGGCCCGCTACGAGCCGACGGTGGTACGGCTGATCCCACCCACGTTACCCACTCCCGAAGCCTCCCCTCCTGATGGGCGAAGGTCTCTGACCCAGCCCTGGCCGCCCCCAATCATCGAGACCGACCCGTTGAGCCTGTACGCCCGTGTGGTCGAGCAGTTGACGGCGGCCAGCCTGTACAGGCTGCTGCTGGAGTCGGCGGCGGCGGAGCACGTGGCGCGCTTCCAACTGCTGGAGGGAGCCACCCAGAGCGCCGAGCGGCTGATCGCCGAATTGACGCTAGTCGTCCAGACGGCCCGGCAGCAAGCGATCACACGGGAGATGCAGGAGTTGGCCGTCGGAGCCGGGCTGATCGGCCCACGATGAAGTAGGGGCGAGGCATCCCCAGACGGGATCTGCTCTGTTGCCCCTTATGTTATAGGAATGCCTCGCCCCTACTCTCCTGCCGCACGAAAGGCCAGCCTGGCGATCACCGGGCGGTGGTCCGACCCACCGTAGCCCCCCACCGCAGTGTGGAGCGCAACCAGGTCCGGCGAGTGAAACACGTAGTCGATGCGCCACGTCGGGAGGCCGATGCGCGGGAAGCGGGTGAACGTGAACCCCATCCCCCACCCGCTTTCGCGGTGCGCGTCGCGCAGGTGGCGGGTCAGCGACGTGTACAGGCTCTGCTGGTCGGTCAGGTTGAAGTCGCCGATGACGACCAGCGGGCCGTCTACCTGCTCCAGGCGCGATAGCAGGTCGCACACGTCGGCGTCGCGCCCCTGATTGGCAAATCCCGTGGGGATGCCCAGCGGCAGGCCGAACGGGTGAAAACCCAGCAGCGGCGGCGAGCGCGGATGGACACTGAGGACAGTGACCTGGTAGCCGTCAATCTCCAGGGTGCATTGCTGGGCCCAACCCCCCTCACCCTGAGCCAGCCGGAAAGCCTCGTAGCGCAGGATCGGATAGCGGCTGAAAAAGCCACAGCCGGGTTCTAATCTGTAGTAGGGGTAGCGCCCGGCGAACCGGCTTTCGAGGGCCTGCGCCATAGGGGGCTCTAGCTCGCGTACGCCGAAAAAATCTGGGGCGTGCGCTTCGATAGCGGCCGCGACCTGGTCGGCGTCTGAATTCCGATAGAGGACGTTGTAGGTCATCACGGTGAGCGTCGGGCCTGCGGCGCGAACCGGCCAACGAGGGAGGTAGAGGTGGCCGTAGGTCAGAAGGAAGAGACCGAGGCGGCGCAGCTCCATGCCCTGGCAATGACCCAACTCATCACCGTGGGACTGTACCTGGCGGTGATCGAGTCGGCAGCCAGCGAGCAGGCAGCACGTTTCCGGGTCATGGACGGAGCCAGCCAGAACAGCCAGCGGCTGATCGAGGAGTTGACCCTGGAGTACCATCAGGCCCGCCAGGAGGCCATCACCAGGGAAATGTTGGACCTGGCCGCCGGAGCCGGACTGCTGCACGGCGTCCGTGAAGAGGAGATCACCAGTGGATGAACACTCCACAGGGTTAGAGGCGCGTGCCATGAAACTGCTGCTGGTCATCGTCCAGGCCGACGATGCCGACGGGGTCATTGATGCCCTGCTAAGGAATAATCACGGGGTTACTCGCATCAACAGCAGCGGCGGATTTCTGCGGCAGGACAACGTCACGCTGCTCATCGGGGTAGAGGACTCGCAGGTGGATGAAGCGTTACAGCTCATTACCACCTCCTGCCGTCCCCACGCCGAACTGGAGCCGAACAAGGCGGGGTTGACCATGCGCCGCGCCCTGGTCTTCATCCTGGGCGTGGAATCGTGCGTCGGTATATGAGGAGAGCAACGGATTGCAGGACAACATCGGATTCTCACATCTGCCCGATAATGTTGTAGGGACGGAGAACGGCGGACCGCAGAATGAGGCGGATCATCCGTCATCCGTTGCTGTCCTGCGATCCGCTGCTCTTTTTCGACCCGTTATTGTCCTGCGACCCGTGTTCTTCTTCCGTCGCCGGCCGGTCCAGCTATAGAGCGGCAGCAGCAGTGCCATCGCCGCCTCACCGGCGCGGGTGGAAAGGGCCACGCGGGCGTTCCAGGCCGCTGTGCGCACGCGAGCCATCTGCTGCGCCAGCCGCTCGCGCACCGGCCAGTTCAGGACCGGGATGCCCTGGGTCTCCACGGGCTCCCAATGCACCACGGCCGTCGCCCAGGTCAGCCCGGCACCAAAGCCGGCCAACACCACGTGATCCCCCGGCTGCAGCCTCCCCTCTTCCACCGCTTCGTTCAGCGCCAACGCAATAGACGCCGCCGACGTGTTGCCGTAGCGGTCCAGATTGACCATCACCTTCTCGGGCGGCAGCCTCATCCGACGCACAGCCAGATCAATGATGCGCGCATTGGCCTGGTGCGGTATGACCAATTTAACGTCGTCCCAAGGCACGCCGCTCTGACTCACCACGCGGCGCACACTCTCGCTCATGATGCGGGTGGCGAACTTGAAGACCCTGCGGCCGTCCATACACAAGTAGTTTTCCCGCCTGTCCAGCACCTTTTGAGAGAAAGGATTGGCGCTGCCGCCACCAGGACACATCAGCGCATCCCAGTCGGAGCCTTTGGAGCCCAGTTCAGCGGCGAGAATGCCCGTAGGACTGTCGCTGGCCTGCATCACCACCGCCCCTGCCCCATCACCGAAAAGGACGCACGTGTTGCGGTCTGTCCAATCCACACCCATAGAGAGGGTTTCCGCGCCCACCAC
>DFBV01000062.1:0-1314 GCA_002366755.1 Anaerolineales bacterium UBA3071 | reverse complement strand
TAGTCCGGCGTAGAAGTGGCGATGATGATCAAGTCGAGGTCGGCGGGGCGCACTCTCGCCCTCTCCAGCGCTTGGCGGCTTGCCGCCAAAGACATGGACACCGTGGCCTCCCCCTCGGCGGCGATGCGCCGCTCGCGAATGCCCGTGCGGGCCACGATCCATTCATCGCTGGTGTCCACCATTTGCTCCAGGTCATGATTGGTCAGAATCCGCTCGGGGACGTACATGCCCCAGCCAATGATGCGCGCATACTGTTCAGCCACGAGACTCTTCCTCCCTTTACTGACTGGACATTGGCGATTCTACTGGTAGTGACGACTTCAGTCGTCCAAATGGGACGAAAGCGACTGAAGTCGCCACCACGAACCCCGCATCCTGATATCAGGAAGGCGGCTAATTCTATAGGGCACTCCGAGATTCGCCAAACTCCAGTACTGATACAGAAGGAGCCTCCAGAGAGCAGATACTGCTCCCGTAGAGGCCCCCTTTGGCCGTTCATGTGATGAGCGGGACAGCGGCCCTTTCGCGCCAGGCCGCCGCGTCCAAGATCGGTACCCGAATGCGCTCAGCCGGCAGCCGTCACCGGCTTCGTCGCCTTGGCGCGCCGCAGATAGGCGATAACGCCCACCGCCGAGGCCAGGGAAATGACCGATCCCAGCGCTGCAGCGCCGATGACCCAGGGCTGGCGCCAGCGGGATCGCTCCGTAGGAAGCGGAACGGCCGCCCGCTGCCGTGCTGTGGTCAGCAATTCCTGACGCAGCCTGCGGCGGAAAGCCTCCGACGGATGCACCGACGCCAGCGTCTCCCTGACCTGCTGCGCGAGTTCCAGCAAAGGGGCCAACTCTTCCCGGTAGTCGGGGAACAGAGTCAAGTATTGGGCTTCCTTCGCTTCCCCGCGCACCAAGTGATCGGCGTGAGCAGCCAAGATTTCCGTCAACATTCTCTCGCTCACTTTGGCGTTCCCCTTTTGTGTCCCTGCTTCTGTGATCATCCTCAAACCCGATAGGCAATCAATCCCAGGGTCCCTGGCCCGAAGTGAACAGCCAGAGAGAAGGCTAGGTCCACGACGAAGGTGTCCTGACAATTGAACATCTGCCGCGCCCGATCCAGCAGTCGCTGCCCCTCCTGCGGCGCTTCGGCGTGTATCACGGCCAGGTTCACCACTTCCGTAGTGCCGACCGCCTCTTCCATCAACTTCAACATCCGCTCCAGGGCCTTCTTCCTGGTCCTCACCTGTGCCACCACATCCAGCAACCCGCCTTCCAGGGCCACGATGGGTTTGACGTTGAGGAGCGAAGCCAACGTGCCTTGCAG
>DFBV01000207.1 GCA_002366755.1 Anaerolineales bacterium UBA3071 | reverse complement strand
TCACAGCGGCATCTCGTACATGCGGTAAGTCCTGTACACCTCCGCGCCGAACATCTTGATGGCGCGGTTCATCATGTCGTTGTTCTCCAGGATCCAGGACATCTCCGCGTGCCGGTAGCCCTTGGCGATGGCCGCCTTGGCCGTCTCGTAGTAGAGCAGCGCATCAATGCCCCGCCCGCGGTATTCCTTGATCACCCCCAGGGCGAAGATGCGCAGCCAGTCGATCTGCCGCTTGTACCACAGGAACTTGAGCCAGCCGATGGGGAAGAGGCGCCCGTTCATGTGGTGTAGCGGAATGCACATGTCGGGCAGCGGCAGGCTGAAACCCACCGGCTCGCCGTCAATCTCGGCTATGAAGATGACGTCGGGGTCAATGAACTGCCGCAGCCCTTCGGCAAGGTGATCCATCTCTGCGTCGGTCAGCGGCACGAAGCCCCAGTTCAACTCCCAGGCTGAGTTGTAGACCTTCTTGAACTTCTCCACTACGGCATCCCAGTCCTTCAGGTCGGCCTTGTGGATGTGGACGTTGCTTCGCTGGCGCACCTTCTCCACGATGCGCACCAGTTTGGGCGGCAAGTTCTCAGCGTTCGGCCCCAAACCGGCCATGTCCACGTACCAGGCCCACAGATCCATAGCCTTGTCGAAGCCGAAGCGCTCCACCATCTCCGGGTAGTAGGGAGGATTGTAGGTCATCAGCACCACGGGGCGAGCGTTGAAGCCGTCCACCAGCATGCCGTAGGCGTCGTCGTTGCCGGTGAAGTTGGCCGGGCCGCGAATGGCGGTCATGCTCCTCTCTCGCACCCAGTCGCACGCCGTCTGCAGCAGCGCCTCAGTCACCTCGTAGTCATTGACCGTCTCGAAGAAGCCGAAGAAGCCCACCTGCTCGTTGTGGAACTCATTGTGGCGGTGGTTGACGAAGGCGGCGATGCTGCCCAGCGTCTGCTCGCTGCCCACGGGCGGTGGCGCGCCTGGCTGAGGCGCGGCGAATTGCTCAGAGGTGACGAAGCCTTTGGCCACGAAGAAGGACGCGTCGATGTGCTCGAAGGAGGGGTTCTTGCTGGGGTCGAGGAATTCCATACGCTCACTGATGAGTGGCGGCACCCAGTAACGGTCGCCTCTGTAGATCTTCCAGGGCACCTTGATGAAACGCTTGCGCTCGCTGCGCTTGGTGATGTCAATCTCGTGCACGCTGAGGTTATGAATCATAGCATTCTCCTGGGGGAAGGATTAGGGCGCTACCGCTTGCCCGTGCGATGAGATGGCCATAGTATAGCACAGGCAGCAATGGTCAGCAAACCGGTCTCAGGCAGGCCGGACGAACTTCTCTTGACTGTTTTGCCCCCGATGACCCATAGTCGGCACAGCAGAATGGCGGCTGCGACCCGGAGTGCATCGTCTCCGACGATGCGGCAAAGTCGGAGACTTTGCACTCCATCATGCTTACCCGCACGGTTTGACATCTCCGTCGATCACTCGTATAATACGTGTAATATACGTGTCACAATGCGAGGAAGCTATGCAGAAGAAGCTGACGATCACAATTGACGAACGGGTGTATGAAGGCCTGTACCGAGTTGTCGGTACTCGCCGCATCAGCCGCTTCATTGAGGATCTGGTGCGTCCTCATGTGCTGTACCCGGACCTTGAAGCTGCCTACCAGGAAATGGCTGAAGGCGAAGATCGCGAGCGCTCAGCTCTGGAGTGGGCAGAAGCAACTGTGGGAGATGTCGGGAATGAAGCGTGGTGAGGTGTGGTGGGTGAACTTCGATCCGTCTGTGGGTGAGGAGGTCCGAAAGCAGCACCCTGCCGTTATTGTAAGCAATGATGTGGCCAACAGACACCTGAATCGCGTGCAGGTTGTCCCCCTTACCTCCCAAGCGGCGAAGGTTTACCCGAGCGAGGCCCTTGTGACCTTTGCTGGGAAACAGGGCAAAGCTATGGCCGACCAACTCACCACGGTGAGCAAGCTGAGGCTGATCAACTGCGGAGGCGAGTTGACCGGGCCGGAGATGCGACAGGTGGAACGCGCCATCAAGGTGCAGCTAGCTCTGCGCTAGCCCACTGTTGTTCAGAGTTAGTTCGTGAAGCCAACCCCGCGGGGTCCCACAGGCCACTGAGCGACATCGTCCACTACGACGTCTACGGCAACCGGGCAGCCGGTGGCGAGGTGACTGCGGGGCGGCTGCCCGGTGGCCGGCTGGTGAACCTGCTGCGCTGGCTGCGGCTGACGATCCGCCCTCCGTTTGTCTTCGGCGGGTGCAGGGAGCCGTGAAGGCGATGTGCGTGCGAAGCAGACCCGTGAGTTTCGAAGCTGCCTGCATGAATAGAGGTGTTGGGTATTTGACATCCAGCGGGGAGTCTGCTATAATTCCCCCTGAAAACGATACCATGACATCGTTTTCATGAATGGGTTCCACCACATCGTCCTCTGTACGCCCAAGGAGCGGCCGTTGCCAACCATCAGCGATGTCGCCAAGCGGGCAACCGTTTCCACATCTACGGTCTCGCGCGTCATCCACGGCGCGAAGAATGTGCGACCAGCAACCCGCGAAAAGGTAGAGCGAGCCATCGAGGAGCTCGGCTATGTGCCCAGTGCGGTGGCCCAAAGTCTGCGCTCCAAGCGTACACGCTCGTTGGCCCTGGTGGTCTCCGATATCACCAATACCTTCTGGACTACGGTGGTCAGAGGTGTGGAGGACGTCGCCCACAGGCACGACTATTCCGTGCTTCTATGCAATACCGACGAGAACCTCGCCAAGCAACTTCGCTACCTGGATGTCCTCATCAGTAAGCAAGTCGATGGCATCATCATCGCGCCGTACGATTCCGATTCTCAGCATCTGCACAAGCTGCGCAGCCGAAACATCCCCACGGTGCTTATTGATCGGCGCATTGAAGGCTGGGACGCTGATTCGGTATGCGGCGATTCGGTTTCCGGCGCATGGGCCCTGGTTCGGCACTTGATCAGCCTGGGGCACACGCGGATCGCCATGGTCTCTGGCCCGGCGAGCACCTCGACGGCTGAAGACCGGGTCGCTGGCTATTGCGTGGCGCTGACCGAGGCGAGCATACCTGTTGATCCTCGCTTGATCAAGCGGGGCGAGTACCGTACCGTCTCCGGCGAGGAGCTGACCCATCAGCTATTGGATGAGGGGCTTGATCCCACGGCCATCTTTGCGGCCAACAACGCGATTGCTATGGGCGTCATCGCCGCCCTGGAGAAGCGGGGACTGCGCATCCCCCAGGACATGGCCTTGGTCTGCTTTGACGATTTCCCCAATGCCTCCAGATTCTTCCCGTTCCTCACCGTTGTGGCTCAACCTGCCTACGACATGGGGGTGAACGCGGCCCAACTGTTGCTCAGCCGGCTGGACAGCGAAGTGAGTTTGCAGCCTCGGCACGTGGTGCTGCCCTCCCGTCTCATCATACGCCATTCCTGTGGCAGTACGCTGCAGAACGGAGAGGAGTACATCTTCAGTCTGCCACTGCCCCAAGGTGATGCTGTGCAAGGCAGCATGGTGAAGCCGCTCAGCCTTGAGGAGCGACGTGATCTCTCTGGTTGCATTGCGGGGAGGAACACACCGGCTCCCAGAGGGGCGGAGCGACTGTCGGGCTATGACAAGTCTGACGTCAATCGCTTGCTCCAGGCACTCCAGCATCAGGAAGCCGACAGGCTGCCACACCTTGAATTACAGGTCACCAGCCAGCGGGTCTACGAATATGTCCTGGAGCACGAACCTAGGTATGACACTGTTGGTACCAAAGTTGGTGCTCAGTCCATCGCACCCGAAGATCATGTGGAGTTTGCCTTGCGCCTGGGCATGGATGCAGTGCCCTGCAACTTCTCCTGGCGGCCCAATGGCAGCAAACTCGATGACCTGCCGCCCCCGCCGTCGCTGGCCCACCAACTCAGCTATCTGGAGCGCTATCTGCGTGCCGCTCAAGGAACCAGTGTGGGCATCATTGCCTGTTTCACCTCCTTCTTCGACACTGCCCTGCTCGCTGCAGGTGTGATAGATGGTTCCAAGGGGTTTCACGACGATCAGCCCGTTCTCGAGCAACTGATGGACGTCATCCTGGAGAATCAGGGGAAGGTCATGCGCGTGGTGTGCGACCGTTTCGCGGACGACCTTGCCCTGGTTTTGGTCAACGACGACATCGCTGACCCCGCTGGCCTGCGCATTCCTGCCGAGCAGTTCGTGAGCATCTTCCCGCAGCGCATGAAGCGCTTGATCGCTCCCGCCAAGGAGCATGGCAAGCTGGTGGCTATGCACACCGGCGGGAAGCTGGATGGAGTGCTGTCCATCTTGTTTGACATTGGGTTCGACGCCGTCCACCCTTTGGTGCCGGAATGCAACAGTATCTTCGACATCAAGAGGCAGTGGGGCGGCAAAATGGCTGTGATGGGGAATATCCCCACTACTCTGCTGGCCTATGGCTGTAGAGAAGAGATTGAAGAGAAGGTTCGGGAGTACTGTATCCAGCTAGCCCCTGGCGGAGGCTACGTCCTCAGCTCTTCCGATGGCATTGTAGACACCATTCCGCCAGAGAACTTCGTGGCCATGACGCAAGCGGTGCACAGGTATGGCCGCTACGGGTCTCTGGGAACGTACGTGTAGCGCGCCGCGAAGGCGCATGGGCCGTTGTGCTACGGTTGGTGTTGCTCATGAGAGCAATGTCCGGATCTGTTCGTGCTCGTTTTCGCTTGGAACGAGTACCTGCTGTCCCTGTTTCTCTCCAGCGCGGATGCTCAGACGCTGCCGCTGACGGTGGCCGCGCAGAACGCCACGCGGGGGCCGCAGTGGTGGTACCTGTCGGTCCTGGTTCTGATCATGATCGTCCCCGTCATCGGCATGGCCATCGCTTTGGAACGCTACATTGCGCGTGGACTGTTGGTCGGCGCGATCAAAGGGTGATCGGCAATTGACTTCTTGATGCTGTAAGCCGTGGTACGTGTTGCGTATTGCGTGCTGCGTTACACAACATGCACCATACATCACGAGCCAGGAGTGTGATCACTATGTCAAAGAAGACGTACATCCTCGCCCACGACCTGGGCACCACGGGCAACAAAGCCAATCTCTTTGATGCACAGGGACAGCCGGTAGCCAGCGCTTTTCTTGGCTACGAGACGGCGTATCCCCGTCCCGGTTGGGCCGAGCAGGAGGCCGCCGATTGGTGGCGAGCGGTGCGGGATTCGACGCGGGAACTCTTGGCCTCCAGCAACGTCGCACCAGGCGACATTCCCGTCGTTTGCTTCAGTGGGATGATGAATGGCGCGCTGGCCGTGGACGAGAGCGGCGAGCCCCTGCGCTCGGCCATCATCTGGGCCGACCAGCGGGCCACCGCCGAGGCGGAACTCCTGGCCGACCGCTGCGGCTTCGAGCAGGTCTATCGCCGCACGGGGCACCGGCCTGGCGCTTCCTACACCGCGGCCAAGATGCTCTGGATCCAGCAGCACCAGCCGGAGCTGTACGCTCGCACCCATCAGTTCTTGCAGGCCAAGGACTACGCTGCCTACAAGCTGAGTGGTGTCTTCGCCACCGATTATTCCGACGCTTCCGGCACCAACCTCTTCGATCTGGAACGGCGCGATTGGGCGTCGGACATGATCGAGGCGTTGGGGCTGGATCGGCGCAAGCTGCCGCCGGCGTTCCCTTCCCACAAGATCATCGGCCAGGTGACCCCGCAGGCCGCGGCCGAGGCTGGCCTGCTCGCCGGCACGCCGGTGGTCATCGGCGGGGGCGACGGGGCCTGCGCCACCGTGGGAGCCGGCTCCGTGCATCCGGGAGAGGCCTACAATTACCTCGGCTCCTCGTCCTGGATCGCCGTGACCGCCGAGCAGCCCCTTTACGACCCCCAGATGCGCACCTTCACCTTCGCCCACCTGGACCCGCGGCTCTATTTCCCCGCGGGCACCATGCAGTGCGCCGGCGGCTCCTACGATTGGCTGGAGCGGCTGCTGCGCAGCGAGGGCGAGACACGATTGTATGACGAGATGAGCACGGCTGCAGCGGGCGTCGAACCGGGAGCCGGGGGGCTTCTCTTCCTGCCCTACCTCATCGGCGAGCGCAGCCCGCATTGGAATCCGTTGGCCCGCGGCGCTTTCGTGGGGCTGACCATGTCCCACGGCCGCGCCGAGATGGCCCGCGCTGTGCTGGAGGGCGTGGCCTTCAACCTGAAGATGATCCTCGACGCCTTTCTGGAGCAGGGGGCAGCGATCGAGGCCATGCGGCTCATCGGCGGCGGCGCTCGCAGCCCGCTCTGGCGGCAGATCCTGGCCGACGTCTACGGGCTGCCCATCCTGCGGCCCGCTCTGCTGGCGGAAGCCACCGCGTTGGGCGCGGCCATCGCCGGCGGCGTCGGCGTGGGGATCTTCCCTGATTTCAGCGTGGCTCACGAGTTCGTTCAGGTGGAAGAAGCCGAGCAGCCTAACGGTGCAGCACAGGCGCTCTATGCCGAACTGTATCCCCTGTTCCAGGAGACCTATCAGGCTCTGGAGCCCATGTTCGAGCGGCTGGGCAAGATGCAAGAAGCATGAAGCGAGATGCAGGAATGAGGAAGAGCGAGTGACGAGCCTGACCCTCACCGTCCTGCCGGAGCGGCTGGCGATCTGCCACCTCCCGCCCGAGGCACCCCTGCCCGAATGGCTCGCCCGAGCTCCTTTCTGGTCGGTCACCCGTACCGCCCAGGAGCCTTCGATTGTCTTGCCGGAAGAGAATGTGCCTGCGAGTTGGGAAGCCGAAAGGGGCTACCGTTGTCTGAAGGTGCTGGGGCCGCTCGATCTCAGCCTCACTGGCGTTTTGGCCTCTCTCGCTGTGCCTCTGGCTGAGGCGGGTGTGAGTATCTTCGCCATCTCCACCTGCGACACGGACTACGTCCTGGTCAGGGAGGATGATCTGGAGAGAGCGAAGGGGGTGCTGGCGGTGGGCGGTCATACGGTTGCTGAGTTGCCGGGGCAATGAGGCAACGCGGCAATAGGTCATGAGTCTGCGGGGCGGGCGATGAAAACGGTCGGCCTTATCGGCGGCATGAGCTGGGAGTCCTCCATCGAATACTACCGCATCATCAACGAGACCGTGCGAGATAGGCTCGGTGGGCTGCATTCGGCCAAGAGCATCATGTACTCCGTGGATTTCGCCGAGATCGAAGCCCTTCAGCACCAGGGGAGATGGGACGAGGCCACGGAGATGATGATCGCTGCGGCCCAAAATGTGGAGAATGGCGGCGCGGATTTCGTCATCATCTGCACCAACACCATGCACAAGATGGCCGATGAGGTGCAGAAGCACATTCGCGTACCGCTGTTGCACATTGCCGACGCCACAGCCGAGCAGATCAAGGCCCGTGGGTTGACCAAGGTCGGCCTTCTGGGTACCCGCTTCACGATAGAGGAAGATTTCTACAAGGGGAGGCTGGTCGAGAAACACGGCTTGGAGGTCCTGATCCCGACAGAGGAGGAAAGGGAGATCGTCCACCGCGTCATCTTCGACGAGTTGTGCATGGGTGAGATCAAGCAGTCCTCGAGAGAGCAGTACGTGAGCATCATGGATCATCTCGTCCGCAGAGGAGCCGAGGGCATCATTTTGGGGTGTACGGAGATCAGTCTGTTGGTCGGAGACGAAGACAGTCAGGTTGCGCTGTTTGATACCACAAGGATCCATGCACTCGCTGCTGTTGAGTATGCACTCGAAGAGAATAGGGGGGAGGCGTGTCTGGAGAAGTGATCATACATCTGCAACGCAGCTTCTTTGGTGAGAAGGATAAAGTGTTTGCTGAATACGACGGCTTGTCAGCCATCGCCTTCCGCTACGACAGCGGTGTGTGCGGCTTGCGGCTGCAGAACGAGCGGGGCTACGTCACTATGCTGCCCTTTCAGGGGCAGCAGATCTGGGATGCCGCCTTCGGCGGCCGCACACTGACCATGCGCTCCATGTTCCGGGAACCGCGGCCGACGCAGGTCTATCTGGAAACCTACGGCGGATTTCTGATCCACTGCGGCGCCACGGCCATGGGGGTCCCTTCGGCCGAGGATACCCACCCATTGCACGGCGAATTGCCCAACGCGCCCTATCAGAAAGCCTGGCTGGCCGTCGGCGAGGACGAGCGGGGTCCATACATGGGGCTCAGCGGCGAATATCAGCACACCGTGGCCTTCAGCCACAACTACGTCGCCAGGCCGAAGGTGAGGCTGTACGGTGGTTCGACGATGATCCCCATCTCCATCACCACTGAGAACCTGAGGCGGACGGAGATGGAGCTGATGTACCTGGCGCACGTCAACTTCTGGCCCGTGGACAACGGCCGGCTGGTCTACAGCGCGCCCTGCACACCAATGCGAGTCCGGGTGCGGTCAAGCATCCCTTCCCACATCCGCCCGCCGGAAGGCTACGCCGAGTTTCTCCAGGAATTGCGGGCGCATCCCGAACTCCACAATGTGCTCAGGCCGGGATTGGCCTTCGATCCGGAGGTAGTCTTCTTCATAGACTACCTGGCGGACGAGGAGGGCTGGGCGCACTCCATGCAGGTGCATCCTGATGGCTCAGCCGATCTCATCAGCCACCGCCCCGACCAGTTGAACCACGGGATCCGCTGGATCTGCCGCACGCCCGACCAGGATGCGCTGGGTCTCTGCTTGCCGGCCACGGCGGAACCGGAGGGCTACCAGGCCGAGAAGGCCAAGGGCAACGTCCGTATTCTGCCCGCCGGTGCCTCCGTTCGCTTCGACATGGAAGCTGGCTATCTGACGCCGGGAGAGGCCCGGGACATGGAAGCCAAAATAGAGCGGGTCTTAACTGCTTGATCCGCTCGTGAAGGGATGTTACGATGTCTGGTCCATACTTCAAGGGACAGCGACCATCCTCATGTGGACACTACTATCCCGACGTACTTCGGTTAGGGGTTGAAAAAAGAGCAGATGGGATATTTGTCAGGATCATAGATTGCAGTTATTGCGGCAGGGCAACTACTCAACCTCCCTCTGTCATTGCGAGGAACGGAGCGTGGCGGAGTGACGAAGCAATCTCCCCGACGCGCATGGGGATTGCTTCGTCGCAAGAAACGCTCCTCGCAATGACATGGGCTGAGTAGTTACGCGGCAGGTATGAATTGCAGTTGGACCCAGGAATGCTTCCCAGGGAACTTGTGCGTAAACTCAACAAAAAGGGGATTCGACATAGGGGTTAGAGAGGAAGAGCTTTCCGTAGTCAGGAAGAAGGAGTTGGAAAGATTGCTTCAGAATCAGGAAAGTGCAACATGAGATCACTGTGGGGCAAGGCGCCTTTTCAGTTTCAGATGCGCGACCTGCCGACGCCGGAGCCCGGGCCGGGCGAGGTGGTGGTGAAGGTCGCCGCCTGCGGTATCTGCGGCACCGACCTGCACTTCCTGCGCCATAACGAGGACTGGACGCCGCTGGGCCACGAGGTGGCGGGCACCATCGCTGCCGTGGGGCCATACGTGGACCGCTGGCAGGGTGGCGAAACGGTCATCGTGGAGAACCATACCGGCTGCGGCGTCTGCGAGCAGTGCAAGAACGGCCGCGCCCTCTACTGCCGGGACCTGACCACGTACATGGAAGACCGCGCTGGCTTCGCCGATTACCTGCGGGTGCGGGCGGACATGGTGCAGGCCTACGACGCGCAGGCATTGGCCCCACACCAGGCCGCGCTGGCCGAGCCGCTGACCGTGGCCCTCGATCTCCTGCAACGGGCCGACTCGGACCTCAACGACGAGGTGGCGGTCTTCGGCCCTGGGGCCATCGGACTGATGCTCACCCGGCTGGCCAGGCTGCGCGGGGCGCGGCGCGTCTTCCTCACCGGCTCCAACCGCTCCACGCCGCGCGGCTGCCATCGTCTGGAGGTGGGGCAGCAGATGGGAGCCGACGTCGTACTCGCTGATGCTGAGGACGACATCGTGGCCGAGATCAAGGCTGCCGTGCCGCAGGGGGTGGATCGCGTGCTGGTGACCGCACCGCCGCGCACGCTGCTGCAGGCTTTCGAGATCGCCCGCTTCGGGGCCATCATCGGCTTCATCGGCATCGAGTTCGGCGAGGGCGGGCAGGTCAGCTTCGACGTCAACGCCTTCCACTTCAAGAAGCTGCAACTGCGGGCCTCGCACGCTATCCCCAACCACTATTTCCCCCTGGCGCTGGACCTGCTGGCCCGCCGCGTGGTGGACCCTGACCTGCTCGCCAGCCATACCTTTTCTCTCGATGAGTACGAGAGCGCTTTTCGTATCCTGACCGACGCACAGCAGGC
>DFBV01000172.1:2435-3937 GCA_002366755.1 Anaerolineales bacterium UBA3071 | reverse complement strand
GGGTAGAAGCCCGGGTATGCGGTGGGGGGATAGAGTTCAAAGGTGAAGGCGAAGATGCCCTGCTCGCCGTAGAGCCAGTCGTCACTGTCGCCATTGGTGGGATAGAGTTCGCTGGCTTGCTGGGCGGTGTAGCCATTCAGTGCGGCCATGGCCCGGCCCATCTCCACGAAGGTGGCATGGTCGTCCGGATCCATGTCGGCAGGCACGTCCTCGAGGGTGTAGCCGTAGGGCCAGAGGATTAGCTCGCCGTAGGTGTGGAAACTGATGGAGGTCACCAGGTCGGGGTGGTCGAGGGCGAAGTCGCCGATGGCCTGCGTCTCCGGCTCGGAGAAGGGGGCCGGGCCGCGGTAGGTTGGGCTCCCCGTGTAGGGGCTTGAACCGTCGTTGTCGTAACCCCAGCGGTAGCCGTAGTTGCGGTTGAGGTCTACGCCCCAGTTGCCGTCGCCGTTGTCCCGCCGGTTCTTGCGCCAGCTCCGGTACCAGCCGCTGCCAATGCGGTCGTATTCGTCGCCGTCGGGGTTGACGTTGGGCAGGATCCAGATTTCCCGCTCGTTGAGCAGGTTAGTGATGTCGCCCCGGAGGCCGTAGTTGTCGCTGTAGTAGGCGATGAGGTCCAGTGCCTGCTCAGTGGTCAGGTGTTCGCGAGCGTGGGTGAGCGCGAAAAGGAGCACTTCGGGTTCTGCCTCGTCGCTGGTCACGTTGTCGCTGATCTTCACCGCGTAGAGGTCACGTCCCTCGATGCTCTCCCCGATGACGGAGAGCTGCACGATGTCGGGATGGTCAGCGGCGGCCTGTTCGATCTCGGCCACCATCTCGGCGAAGTCGTGGTAGTCCTCGTCGTCAATGGGGAATTGCAGAGGCCGAACGTCGAGCAGGTGGAAGCCTTGCTCCCGCAATCGCTGCAGTTCTTCCTCGCTGACGGTGACAATCACCGCATCGTCGCTGACGGCGTCGATGGCAAGGCCATGGCGGGTGATGGCCGTCCGCTGCTCTCGTGTGGACGCGGCGATTTGGACGGCGAAGAACTCAAGGGGGTCTTTGCCTTCTTGCCCACGAGCGCTGGCAGTGAGTCCTAGAGCCAGCAGTCCGATCAGGATGAATAGGCTAGCTAGGCGCAGCAATCTTCGAGGCATGGTGTCCCTCCAAGGTTTGACACGAATGGGCAGTTCTGATACAATCTTTTCGCTCTGGTGTGGAACTGTGACGCTTTGGCTGGAGCGCACCTACCTTATCTCAATCTGACTGATTTGTCAAGGAGACGCAGCTAGTATGATCACGAAGCGAGAGACCTATGCCGTCGAGATCGGCGGATTGACACGGCACCTGCCCCTCTTCGAGGTAGCTCCGGGCGTGCGCATTGCCATCTTCAACATTCTGGGGGACAGTGAGATCGTGCAGGTGGCTTCGAGGGCACTAGCAGAGCGGTTGCCATTGGATGCCGATGTCTTGATCACCGCCGAGGTGAAGAGCCTTCCGCTGGCCTATCAGCTTTCGGTGGACAC
>DFBV01000172.1:0-2398 GCA_002366755.1 Anaerolineales bacterium UBA3071 | reverse complement strand
TGGGCGAAGATGTCGTCTCCATCACGACCGGCAAGCCGCAGACACTGTGGTTAGACGAGAAGGACCTGCCGTTGCTCAAAGGCGGGCGGGTCATCATTGTGGACGATGTGATCAGCACCGGCAGCACACTGGAAGGGATGCGCCGTCTGGTGAGGAGGGCTGGTGGCATAGTGGTAGCTGAAGCGGCGGTGTTCACGGAGGGCAACCACCCTGAGAAGTGGGAGGGCATCATTGCCTTGGGCAATCTGCCCGTGTTCTTGGACAAAGAGGATTGATGTTCATACGCTCTGCGTTCCGAGACGACCTACATGACTGCATCGGTCTGGATAGCTCCTACGAGACCGACTGCGTGTGGCAACTGGAGCAGCGTGAGGATGAGGCTGGTATCTCGGTGGCCTTGCGCAAGGTGCGCCTGCCGCGGCCGGCGCGGGTCACGTATCCACCTCTGGGATGGGAGCTATTGAGTCGTTGGGAGCAGGGGGGATGCGTCCTGGTCGCTGAACTCGATGGTCAGGTGCGTGGCTACGTGGACATGAGCTTGCAGCGAGACCACAAGTTGGGATGGGTGCACAATCTGGTGGTTGATCGCTCGTACAGGCGGCGTGGACTGGGAACCGCATTGGTGCAGGAGGCGACGCGGTGGGGGCAGCAGCGGTCGGTGAGGCGGATGATGTTTGTTCTCCAGAGCAAGAACCACCCTGCCGTTCTTTTCTGTCAGCACCTTGGTTTTGCCTTCTGTGGTTTCAACGACCGGTATTTCGCCAATCGGGATATTACGATCTTCTTTGCTGGTAGCGTGCTGTAGAGGGAGAGGAAGAACGGTCTCCCTGTAGCTGTGGGATAACTTGGGCGCTGGGATGTTATGACACCTATGATGACGGCCTGGGCTTCTTTCCTCTCGTTTGGCAACCTCATCCTCTCCGCAGCCATTGTCATTTTGGCCTTTGCTGAACTGATCTACATGCTGACCCACAACCTGCGCAGCGAGGCTGCGCGGGGATTCTGTGCGCTGTTGTCCTGCGTGCTTGTCGTTTACGGCGGCGACATCATCGTGCCCAGGGTGACTACGGCCACTGCCGCCAACATGTGGTTGCGTTTCCAGTGGCTGGGAATCGCTTTCGTGCCCGCCGCCTATCTGCACTTCTCCGACGCTTTGCTGCGCACGACGAACGCTCGCTCCGCGCGTCGTCGTCACTTCGTCGTCGCCAGCTATCTTCTGAGTGCACTGCTGTTTGGCTTGGCGGCCTTCACCGATCTGGTGGTGTATGATGGACACTTCGCTCCACCTGTTAGCCACCTGGCGGCTGGCCCGTTGTTCTGGTTCTTCACGCTCTTCTTCGTACTAACCGCGCTGTACGGGGCCTGGAATCTCTACCGGGCGTGGCGTCGCTGTCTCACGGCAGTTTCGCGACGCCGCATGGCCTATCTTGCCATCTCATTCGCTGCTCCCGGCCTGGGCGTTTTCCCCTACCTCATCTTCTCCGACGCAGGTGGGCTCATTTCCTCTGAGGTGGTGTTGATCCTCACTCTGGCAGGTAACCTTGGCGTCGCGGCCATGCTGGTGGTGATGGCCTACAGCGTGGCCTATTACGGGGTGCTCACGCCCGATCGGGTGGTGAAGCATAGCTTCATTCACTACCTGCTGCGAGGGCCATTCGTCGGCATCTGCGTCATCGTGGTGATGCTCGTGATCCCCAGGGTGGAAGAGATCCTGGGCTTGCCTCGGGACACCGTGCTCATCTTCGCCGTGGTGGGCGAAATCGTCCTCTTGCAGCTTCTCATCAAGCTGGCCAAGCCTTGGATTGACCGCATCATCTACCGTCAGGATCGGGAGGAAATCACTTGGATTCAAGAGTTGGACAAGCGGCTGTTGACCAGCAGCGACCTGCGCCGTTTCTTGCAGAACGTGCTCATAGCGCTCTGCGATCTGCTAAGAGTGAAGAGAGGGTTCATCGTTGTGCCTTCCGAAGGTGGCATGCAGGTGGAGGTGTTCTGCGGGTCACGGGAAGAGATCGAACGATCTCTGAGCGATGGGCAGATGCTGTCTTTGCTCATCACCCCTGCCACTGCCGAAAGCAGCGACAGTGGCGCGAATGGATACGTTGAATTGCATGGCTATCGGGTGTGGCGCCTGCGCAGTAGCACAAGCGACCAACGGCTGGGTCTGCTGGGCGTGGAAGCGGGTTGGCCAGAGGCAACCTTCTCCCCTGAGGAAGAGGAGGCCGTGCATGCATTGCTTAACCACGCCGAGGCGGCGCTGGAGGATCGCCATCTGCAACAGGGCGTGTTCGTGGCTCTGCAGCGCATCATCCCCGAGATCGAGCGCATCCAGCAGTGGCAAGGGCAAATCCGCTACGTTGGCTCTGCTGCCCGGGGTGCTCTCTTTCCCGAAGGGGAT
>DFBV01000190.1:4542-6962 GCA_002366755.1 Anaerolineales bacterium UBA3071 | reverse complement strand
ATGAGCACCGAGGCGGCCGCGGGCAAGAACCCCGTCAGTCACGTGGGGAAGATCTACAACCTGCTCAGCCACAAGATCGCCGACAACGTGTATCGCAGCGTGCCGGGCATTCGCGAGGTCTACATCTGGCTCTGCAGCCAGATCGGCGTGCCCATTGACCGACCGCTCATCGCCTCGGCGCACCTCGTCCTGCAGCCCGACGTGGCACTGGACGACATCCGCGGTGACGTGCAGGAGATCATTGATCGAGAACTGGCGGACATCTACAATTTCACGGACCGGCTGGCACGGGGCGAGTTCTCCGTTTGGTAGTCAGCCGATAGAGCCGATAGAGCTGATGGAGCTGATTCGCTTCCAATGTCATTGGCTTCATCGGCTGATCAGATCAAGGAGCAGATTGCGTGAGTGAGAACTTCGATATCAAGGACATCGCCCTGGCTGAACAGGGTCGTTTTCGCATCCAGTGGGCGGCCAGGGAGATGCCAGTACTGGCACTGCTGGAGGAGCGCTTCCGCAAGGAGCGCCCGCTGGCCGGGCTGCGCCTTTCGGCTTGCCTGCATGTGACGACTGAGACAGCCAACCTGATGCACGTGCTGCAGGCCGGAGGCGCCGACGTGGTGCTCTGCGCTTCCAATCCTCTTTCGACCCAGGACGACGTGACCGCCGCGCTGGTGGCGCATCAGGAGATGTCGGTCTATGCCATCAAGGGTGAGGACAACGAGACCTACTACCAGCACATTCAGGCGGCTCTGGATCACCGCCCGCACCTGACCATGGACGACGGCGCTGACCTGGTTTCCACCTTGCACAAGGGGCGGCAGGAATTGCTGAGTAACGTTATCGGGGGCACGGAGGAGACCACTACTGGCGTCATCCGGCTGCGGGCCATGGCTGCCGACGGCGTGTTGCGTTGCCCCATAATTGCCGTCAACGATGCGCTGACCAAGCACTTCTTCGACAATCGCTACGGTACCGGGCAGTCAACCATTGACGGCATCGTGCGGGCCACCAATGTGCTGCTGGCGGGCAAGAACTTCGTCGTCGGCGGTTACGGCTGGTGCAGCCGAGGCATCGCCATGCGTGCCAGCGGCATGGGGGCCAACGTCATCGTCACCGAGGTGGACCCGCTGCGGGCACTGGAGGCGGTGATGGACGGCTACCGAGTCATGACCATGTTAGAAGCAGCCAAGATCGGCGACATCTTCGTCACCTCTACGGGCGACATCAACGTCATTGACAGGCATCACATGGATGTGATGAAGGATGGCGCCATCATGTGCAACTCCGGCCACTTCAACGTGGAGATCAACATCCCCGCTCTGGAGGAGGTGGCCGTAGAGAAGCGGCGCGTGCGCACCTTCCTCGACGAATACCATCTGCCCGACGGGCGGCGGCTGTACCTCATCGGCGAAGGCCGGCTGGTGAACCTGGCGGCGGCCGAGGGGCATCCCAGCGCGGTGATGGACATGAGCTTTGCCAACCAGGCGCTCTGTGCGCAATACATAGCGCAGAACGCGGCTGATCTGGACCCGAAGGTCTATGGGGTTCCAGAAGAAATCGACCTCGAAATCGCTCGCCTGAAACTCGACGCCATGGGCACAAGGATCGACGTGCTGACCCCAGAGCAGGAGAAGTACCTGTCGTCGTGGGAGGAGGGGACGTAGGGCTTCGCGAAACCAGAACGGGCGATGAAAAGGGACTTCTGGTGAGATCGGCAGAAGAAACATAAAGCTGCGTGGTGTTTCTCCGAGATGGACAAGTGGGCGCGGTGGCGCACCCGTCTACTTGTCCACTCCTTTTTGCTGAGGTATAATACAGCTCATTGTGACCCAGGTGGGGAGTGGACACTTCGAAGGGGGCACTAGGTGAAAGCGCTGGTCACGGGCATCAATGGGTTCGTTGGCAGCCACCTGGCTGAGTACTTGTTGGAACACACCGACTGGAAGGTGGCGGGCACTGTCTACGGTGACATGGACAACATCGTCCATCTGAAGGGTCGGCTGGAGCTGTATCCGGCGGAGCTCTCGCAGTTGTCCGTGGCGATGTTCGTCTTGGAGGAGACGCGGCCAGACTATGTCATTCACCTGGCTGCTCAGGCTGTCCCTTCTCTCTCTCACCGCGATCCCTGGCCCACGCTGGAGACGAACATCCACTTGCAGTTCAACATCTTGCACGCGGCCCTGCAATTGGGCCTGGATTGCCGCATCCTGGTGGTCGGTTCCGGCGAGGAGTATGGTCTGGTGAGGCCGGATGATCTGCCGGTGGCCGAGGATACCCCCTTGCGGCCGCTCAATGTGTATGGTGTCAGCAAGATCGCTCAGGAGATGTTGGGGCTGCAGTATCATCTTGCCCACGGCTTGCCGGTGGTGATGGTGCGGCCTTTCAACCACATCGGCCCTCGCCAGCGGCTTGGCTTCGTG
>DFBV01000190.1:0-4480 GCA_002366755.1 Anaerolineales bacterium UBA3071 | reverse complement strand
GGTTATCACCTGGCCATCACGCAGGGCGAGCCGGGTGAGGTGTACAATCTGGGCTCAGAGCGGGCTTGCTCGATACGGCGGCTGCTGGAAACACTGCTGGCTTCGAGCCGCGTGAAGGTAGAGGTGCGGCAAGACGCAGTCCGCCTGCGCCCGGCCGATGTGCCCACCATGGTCAGCGATTGCCGCAAGTTTCGCCAGCGCACCGGCTGGCAGACGGCCATCCCCTTTGAGCAGAGTGTGCGGGACGTGTTGAACTACTGGCGCCAGAAAGTCGGAGAGGGAAATGGAACGCAGCGCTGATTGGATGAACGAAGCGGAAGGCGACCTGGAGCATGCCAAGAACGATTTGAAGGGCGGCTTCTACAATTGGGCCTGCTTCTCAGCCCAACAGGCTGCGGAAAAGGCCGTGAAAGCCGTCTTCCAGAAAATGGGAGCCGAGGCGTGGGGGCATTCCGTAGCCGACCTGCTGAAGGAGCTGGCAAGGAGGCATCCCCTCCCGGAAGGGTTGATGGACGACGCTTTGGAATTGGACAAGGCGTACATTCCCACGAGGTATCCCAATGCCCATCCATCAGGCGCTCCCCGGGATCGGTACACGGAGAGAGAGGCTAGGAGGCTCATCGGGTATGCGGAGAGAACCTGCAAGTTCTGTTCGGGTCTTCTATCCGAAATTCAATCGGCCGGAGTTAGTCCAGAAGCTTAGGAAAAGGCTGGGGGTTCTGCGGGAAATCCTTCCCCTTTCTCTCGTCGTTCTATTCGGCTCTTATGCTCGGAGAAACTATACCGTGGCCAGCGATGTGGACCTGCTCATCGTATACAAGGGGGAGGAAAGGCCGGACGCTTTTGCCAGCGCCAAGAAAGCTCTAGATGTACCCTTGCTTGAGCCCCACGTGTATTCGGAAGGCGAGTACGAAAGGCTAAAAGGAGTGATCAGCAGGATGATAGCGGGCGGTATCGTCTTGCTCTCGGAGATGTCCGAGGAAGGCGCAACGGTCCACTGAGTGGGCTCTTGAGGTTCCTACCTCCCTTTCAGGACGAGGCAAAACCATGCACATTACATATCCGGACAGAGAAGATTTCTTCCAGACGCTGAGAGGGGCTGGAAGTAATTCTCTCGACTTCATCGTGGTTGTCACCGCCGCGCTCAATCCGTTCAACACCGAAAGGCTCAAGGCGTGCCTGGGCGAATGCGTGCGGGCATTGAGGAATGGAGGATTGCTTTTCGTGCAAGGACGCCCGGACTATTTGCCGGAATTGGGCGTGTATCTTGACCAGTATCTGAACTTCAAATACTGGATTGCGATTGAATCCACAGTTCAGCACAGAGATAGTGGCTTGCCCTCGGTTCATGCGGCTGTGCTGTTGTTCAGCAAAGGCAGCAGTCGTTTCAATGTAAGACGAACGCGCTTTCCGCATCGGTATTGTGCATTCTGCAAAAGGACGCTCAAAGACTGGGGCGGCAAAGCGCATTTGATGCATCCTGATGGCTATGTCATCTCCGACGTGTGGACGGACCTGCCCCAGGCAGACAACTACACACAGATCTCCGTACCTGTCCTCAATACGATCTTGCGGATGCTGGATCTTGAGCCCCGCGGGGAGGAGAAAGCCGACTTGCTTCAACAAGCTGGCATCCAGGGGCCCAGTCGCGAAGTCAAGGGGCTTGTTGGTCCCAAGGAAGGAATTGGAGTTGAGGGAGTTGTAGCAGAACCAGCCATTCAGTACAGTCTACCCGGTTTCCTGAAACCGGATGTAGAATACAGTGATGTCATCAATGAAGTGGGCGATAAGAAGTTCGATATTGTTCATCATGGCGATGCGGTTGAGATACTCAAACAGTATCCTGACAACTCCGTAGACTTAGTTTTTGCTGACCCGCCGTATAATCTCGACAAGTCGTACAACGTTTACGAGGATGAACAGGAAGATGGGCAATACATCAAATGGTGCAATTCATGGCTGCGAGAGTATGTGCGGATACTGAAACCCACTGGCTCATTGTACGTGTTGAATCTGCCCCGCTGGACGATGTATCATGCTGCGTTTCTCAATAAGTGGCTCTGTTTTCAGAGCTGGATTGTGTGGGATGCACTGTCTGAACCTCGGGGCAAGTTGATGCCAGCTCACTATGGCCTGTTGTTCTACACAAAGCAGCCCACAGACTTTACCTTCAATTATCGTGAGTTAGGGCAGCTAGATGCCCGTTACTACTGTCTGCGCTCTTCGTGTGTTCGTAAACGCAAGGCGATGGGGGTTGACGACAAAATGCTTCTGACTGACATCTGGTGGGACATCCACCGAATCAAACATCGGCGCGACAGGGACTACCACCCTTGCCAGTTGCCTGATGCGCTGATGGAGCGTATCATCCGCCTCTCCACGAACGAGGGCGATATCGTGCTGGATGCGCTGTGTGGCGCAGGCACGACCCCGGTCATTGCGGTCACACTAGGGCGACGCTACGTGGCGATTGATATTGATCAGAAATATGTGCAAATAACGAAGAAGAAGATTGCTGAAGTAAAACGTAAAGGCTACGTGGAACGCGAGAGTGTACACAAGCCACAGCGAAAGTACACCAAGAAGGAGCTGCAATTGGAATTGCGCGAGTTAGCGGCAGAGTTGGGGCGTTTGCCAACACCGAAAGATGTGCAAAAGATGAGCGAATATGACCTGGATGTATTTCTCGACACGTTCCCGACGTGGGGTAAAGCGTTGAAAGCAGCCAAGCTGGGGGTACAGTCATGATTGAAGCCCGCAGAATCTCTTTTCAGGAAGCGTGGGATAGTTCGGTCGTGTTTTTTGTGGACGAGGAACTCGAACGGGAAATTGAGGCCAAGGTGGAGGCTCTGTTGGAGACGGCAGAAAACCATCGCGTATCAGAAATGGCAGAAATCAATGTACTCGACATAGCCCATTTCCTTGGTCAGAAGTACAATGCCCTGGATGTGATCTTGAAAGACGTAGGTCTGTCCGAAGAGAAGTTCAAGCGCATTATCTCGTTACTGCGAAAGTTGGGTCGCATTCCAGGTGGTTTCACCAGTGAGTGGGGTATGGGCAGGATCAAAAACAAGGTTGCCCGGGAATCGGATTTTGCGCGCATGGTAGCGGGATTGTTGGTTGACGGTAGGGGAGATGAAGAGCTAGAGCGATATATCCCTCGCTATTATCTGGACATGCTCAACTACCGTGAAATCAAGGGCAGCTCGCAAGCCGCCAGGCGTATACGCTATAAGCAGGCTTTGGCCGGCACTTATGGAGGTCGGAAGGGGCATAGAATTGAAGATACGATAAGACAGAAATTGGAAGAGATCAAAGACAAGCATGGTGTGGGCTATGGCAAAGGGCGTTCCAGGCGTTTTGAAACGGATCTGGATTTTGCTGTGCCCAACATCAATGATCCTTGGGTAATTATCATGAGTTCTTTTCAGGAAACAACGAGCAGTGGCCAAACGACAAAAGCAAAGGATATGCGCTCTGCCTATGACCAGATTCGTCATCAAAACAGCCGTTATGGGGAGAATAGGGCCTTTGTGAACTTCGCAGATGGCGGTGGTTGGTTGGCGAGAAAACGCGATTTGGAACGTTTGGTGGAGCAATGCCACTACTTCATCAACCTGCAGCATCTGGACATGCTGGAGGCCATCGTGTTGAAGCATGTACCTGAGGGGTATTTTAGACGCAATCTGTCGTAGATATAGACGATAGACAGACGGATAGGAGAAAGACACATGCCGAAAGCGCTAATCACCGGCATCACCGGGCAGGACGGCGGGTACCTGGCCGAGTTTCTGCTGGAAAAGGGTTATGATGTGGTGGGTATGGTGCGGCGCACCAGCACCATCAACTTCGAGCGCATCCGCCACATCCAGGACAAGATCACGCTGGTGCAAGGCGACCTACTGGACCAGATCAGCCTCATCAACTTGCTGGAAGAGTACCGGCCCGACGAGGTCTACAATCTGGCGGCGCAGAGCTTCGTGCCCACCTCCTTCGAACAGCCCGTGCTCACCGGTGAGACTACAGGGCTGGGTGTCACGCGCGTGTTGGACGCTATCCGTATCGCCAACCATGGCATCAAGTTCTATCAGGCCTCGAGCAGCGAGATGTTTGGCAAGGTGCGGACGGTGCCGCAGAACGAGGATACACCTTTCTATCCGCGCAGCCCGTACGGGGTGGCTAAAGTGTACGGACACTGGATCACCGTCAACTACCGCGAGAGCTACGGCCTGTTTGCCGTGTCGGGCATCCTTTTCAACCACGAGTCTCCCCGGCGCGGCCTGGAGTTCGTCACGCGCAAGGTGACCCACGGGGCGGCCAGGATCAAGCTCGGTCTGGCGGACGAACTGCGGCTGGGCAATCTGGAGGCGCGCCGGGACTGGGGCTACGCTGGCGACTACGTGCGTGCCATGTGGCTGATGCTCCAGCAGGACAAGCCGGACAACTACGTCGTCGGCAGCGGCACGACGCATTCCGTGCG
>DFBV01000112.1 GCA_002366755.1 Anaerolineales bacterium UBA3071 | reverse complement strand
TGATTTCTCGGATGAGTTCAAGACGCTGACGAGAGATACTTCTCAATCGTTCGCTTGGTGTAAGCATCCATCAGCAGGTTCAGCGCATCGTCTGGCGATACCCACACAAACTCCTGCGCTTCTGAGTTCAATGTCACCTCTTTGGAGTCGCTCTTGCAGGCATAGTCGAAGAAGATGAAGTGCCGCTTCTTCCAGAAGGCATCATCGTAGATGAACTCCTGAAACAAGACGAGCTCAATGTCATGGACGTCCAGGCCCGTCTCTTCCTTGATCTCTCTCACCAACGCCTCTTCCAGCGTCTCTCCTAACTCGACATGACCACCCGGCACTACATACTTGTGCTTCCACTTGTGCGATCTCAGCAGGAGCAGTTCACCTTCTGGATTGAAGATCAATGCCCCCACTGTAGGTTCTGGGTACTGTTGTTTTGTCATACGATTCAACCCATTCTCACCACAGATTACACGGATTTCACTGATCTCTGCTTCGGGGTGGTCTCCCTCTTGGGTGTTGTTCCCCATCTTGCTCCAAAGGGATCGTCAGATCCCGTCGCCAAGCGGCTGGATCTGGCGATCCAGCGGGAGCGAGGGCGTACAGGTGGCCCTGGTGAGCCAGCAACACTCTACGGGGAGACCACCTGCTTCGGGAATGGTGTGAAATCCGTGGTTGCGGTCCGCTCAGCAGATACGTGGCAACTGGTCGCCTACCAGCATGTCCAGGATGCGGCGGGCGCCCAGCGCGGTGCGCAGCACGACACGGCCTGCGTGTTCATCCTTCACCGCGCCGATGATCGTCGCTTCCTGCCCGTACTCGTGGGCGCGCATGGCCGCCAGCGTTGTTTCGGCCGCCTCGGGGGCTACAAAGGCCACCAGCTTGCCCTCGTTGGCCACATACAGCGGATCGAGGCCCAGCATCTCGCAGGCGGCGCGTACGGCGTCCCGCACGGGGATGGCATCCTCATGAACCTCGATGCCCACGCCCGACTTGCCGGCCACCTCGTTCAGTGTCGTCGCCAGGCCGCCCCGCGTGGGATCGCGCAAGCAGTGGATGGCTCCGGGTGCCACCTCCAGCATGGCGGCCACCAACCCATGCAGTGGTGCGCAGTCGCTCTCCAGCGGCGAGGAGAAGCGCAGCCCCTCCCGCTGGCTCATGATGGTCATGCCGTGATCGCCAAGGGTGCCGCTGAGGATCACCACGTCGCTCGGTCGCACTCGGTCGCTGCCCAGCTCCGCGCCGACGGGCACCACTCCCACCCCCGCCGTGTTGATGAACAGCTTGTCCGCCTTGCCGTGATCCACTACCTTCGTGTCTCCGGTCACGATCTGCACGCCGGCGCCCTCTGCGGTCTTGGCCATCGAGGCCACCACCTGCTCCAACTCAGCCAGCGGCAGCCCCTCTTCGAGAATGAACCCCGCGCTGAGGTACAGCGGTGTGGCGCCGCTCATGGCCAGATCGTTGACCGTGCCGCACACCGCCAGCTTGCCGATGTCGCCGCCGGGGAAGAAGATGGGGCTGACGACGTAGGAATCGGTTGTGAAGGCTAGTTTCGGATCGGCTGAACGTGAAACGTGAAACGTGAAACGTGAAACAGGGACGGTCGCCGCATCGTCAAGCCGCGCCAGAATCGGATTGTCAAAATGGCGCAGAAATAGCTGCTCCACCAGTTCGTGGCTCATTTCGCCGCCGGAACCGTGGGCGAGCAGGACTATGTCGTTATCCATGACGATGTTTTCCCATGTCCGGCGAATGGAGCCAGCTTCTCTGGACCAAGTCGTGGAGCAGCCTGTGGGTCGCCGTGCGGGAACCGCCCAGGATCTGATGAGCTTCCTGGGTGGTGAAGATGGGCTTTCCTTGCCCGGCGAGGGGCGTCAGCAGGTGGGAATTCCGCTTTCCCAGTCCGACAGCGGCCGTGCTATGCTGTGTGTTCATCCTTACCTCTCAAGTAAGGACTATAACACGGAACAGACCGCCGGGCAAGTCCCTGCTTGCGACGCCAGGGTGCAGAGACGTTCGGCTTGCTTCCGCAACAGGGTGATCATTCCCGGAGGCAAGATCTCTTCCATGCCCGTATCGTCTGGTCGTGTCCGCCGCCGGCCAGGGCTTGCGGCAGGTCCTCCGGGCAGAAGTAGGCCAATGCCTCAACTTCTGTCCCGTCGCTGCTCAGTTCTCCGCCGATCACCGTGGCGCGGTATACGATCTGGATGCCATTGCCTCGCGTGTCGTCGTCGAAGAAGAAGATGCCGAAGATATCACCGATGGCAACCTCCAACCCGGTCTCCTCTTTCGCTTCCCGCGCCGCCGTCTGCTTAGGCGCTTCGTCATGCTCGCAGTAGCCTGCGGGGAGGCACCAGGTACCGGGGAAGGCCAACACACCGGCGCCGCGGCGCATGAGCAGTATGTCCCCATCCCGTTCGACGATGACGCCCGCACCGACCTTCAACTGCCGGTAGAAGACATGGCCACACGATTCACAAACACGGCGGGTCCGTCCTTCGATGAGCTTTTGGCTCAGACGGTGGCCGCAACGAGAACAGAACTTCATGTCAATGCTCTTCCATACCTGAACCACGCTGCGCAGGCTCCCTCGGCGGAGACCATGCAGGGGCCAATGGGATGGGCGGGAGTGCAAACGCCGCGGAAGAGGGGGCAATCGGGCGGTTCGGCGACGCCCCGCAGCAGGTCGCCGCAGCGGCAGCCTTTGTGCTCGCGGGTCGGGCCAGGATCAACGGGGAAGGCGAGTGCCGCATTGAAACGGGCGTATTCGGGGCGCAGCGCCAATCCGCTGGCGGGCACGCGGCCTAGCCCTCGCCAGTCCGCTTCGCTCACCTCGAAGATGCGATACACAATGTCCAGCGCCCGTTGATTCCCCTCCGGGCGGACGCAGCGCGAGTATGTGTTGGCCACCGCCGCCTGCCCGTGCTCCGCCATTTCCACCAACGCAGCCACAGCCCGCAGGATGTCCAGCGGCTCGAAGCCGGCCACCGCGCAGGGGACACCGTACTCCCGAGGCAGAAACTCCCAGGCCTCGCTGCCGGTGATCGTGGTCACGTGACCGGGGCCGATGATCCCGGCCAGGTTGACCTCGCCCGCGTCGAGGATGGCGCGGGTAGCTGGCGGGGTCAGCTTGTGCAGTGAGAGGACGTAGAAGTTGTCTAGCCCCTCGGCGTCCGCTTGCAGGACGGCGGCCGCCACGGTGGGCACCGTGGTCTCGAAGCCAATGCCCAGGAAGATGACCGCCCGGTCAGGCTGCTCGCGGGCCATCTGCAGTGCATCCAGCGTGGAGTAGACCACCCGCACGTCAGCACCCTCGGCCTTGGCCGTCTGCAGGGAGCTGTGGCTGCCGGGCACCCTGAGCATGTCGCCGAAGGTGGTCAGGATCACGTCGGGCAACATGACCAGGGCGATGGCGCGGTCCAGGTCAGCATTGGCAGTGACACAGACGGGGCAGCCGGGGCCGGAACGTAGCTTGACCGTGGGCGGCAGCATCTGCCGCAGGCCGTGGCGGAAGATGGCATGGGTGTGCCCGCCGCAGAACTCCATGAACTGCACCGAGCGGGTCGAGCGAGCCTCGATGCTCGCCAGCAGGTTTCGTGCCAATTTCGGGTCGCGGAACTCGTCGATGTATTTCATAGGCTACTCTCCCCCCCCTTTCATCCCCCCCAATGGGGGGGAAAGAGGGGGGGGTGGGGAGGGTACTTGCAAAGAGCACTCTCTTGTTGCCATCAGACAAAGGACGAACGACCAATGACCGACGACGAACGCTGACTACCCTCGTCTTTCGTCGACGGTCGTTGGTACCATTTCGGCTGCAATCGTCTCCTCATCGTAGAACTCGGCCAGCTCTTTCAACAGCCGCAGTGTCTCTTGCGCCTCTTCTTCGTCCACGATGCCAATGGCAAATCCGGTGTGCACCAGCACGTAGTCGCCCAGCTTGGCGTCGGGCGTCAGGGCGATGCTGATGGTGCGCTCAACCCCGCCGATTTCGGCCTGGGCGTTGGTCCCTTCGATGGATGTGATCAATGTTGGTATGGCTAAACACATAGTTCTTCACGCTCTTTCTTGATCCAGACGCTTCCGTTCCTTCCGCTTTTTCGCTGACAGCCACGGTGCGCTGAAGTTGGCGATGACCGCCTGCCCCAGCGAGATGCCGCCGTCGTTGCACGGCACCTGGCGGTGAAGTAGGACTCGAAAGCCTGCCTCTCGCAGCCGCGGCACAACCAGCGCCAGAAGCAATCGGTTCTGGAAACATCCACCGCTCAGTGCCGC
>DFBV01000074.1 GCA_002366755.1 Anaerolineales bacterium UBA3071 | reverse complement strand
GGCCGTGTGCGTTGGGGTTGTTGTAGAGGTCGGCGTCGGTGTGGGCGTCCGGGTGCTCGTTGGCGTGTGAGTGGATGTTGACGTGACTGTTGGCGTCGGCGTGTATGTCGGCGTGAGCAGGCAGAGGCTGTCGTCAAGGATCGTCACGGAGCCAGCGGAGTAGTTGGCCACGTAGACGCGGTTCTGGGCCACAGCGATGCCCTGACCTCCATCGTCGGCACCCTGACGACCGACCGGTAGCCTGCCGTGCAGCAGGCGGCCCGTGGCCGTCTCCACCACGTAGATCTGATTGGCCTCAGCATCCACAGCGAAGAGGTGGCCACTGGCGGGGTTGAACGCCAGAGCGTAGGGCCGCCCCGGTAACTCGATGGTGTCAACCACCTCGCGGCGGGTGAGGTCCAGCACCCAGAGGGTATGGTACTGGTTGTTGCTGACGTAAGCTCGCTGCTGTGCTGGGTCTATCGCTACACCAAAGGCCCCAGCGACCCTCACTTGATCCAGCCGCTCGCCGTCAGCGGAGATAATGCTCAGTATCCCATCCGCATGGGTGACGTAGGCCCGATCACCCCAGGCGGCGACCAGCGCTGGATGCCCAGCCACGGACACTGTGGCGATGACCTTGTCCCTTTCGGCGTCAATCACAGAGATGGTACCATCAGCGAAATTGGCCACGTAGACGCGCCCCTCGGCGGCAGCCACGCCCCAGGGCAGGTTGCCCACCGGGATGACATACAGGAACGTGTTGGCGGTTACGTCAACCACGGAGACGGTGGCGCTGTTGCGGTTGGCCATGTAGGCTTTGTCACCCCAGACGGCGACGCCGTTGGCGTGCCCCCCAGCGGTGGCGACCGCAGTCCAAAGCACTCCGTTGCGGCCGTCCACCACGGCCACAGTGCTCTCGTCGAAGAGGCCGACGTAAGCTCGCCCCGCTGAGGCGGCAACGCCCTTGGGGTGCGTTCCCACTGGCACGGTGGTTAACAGCGTCGGCAGGCAGGGGGCGGCGGTTCCTGAGGGCATGGGTGTGGGTGTGTCGGTTGGTGTTGGTGTATCGGTTGGCGTCGGCGTGGGTGTATCGGTTGGCGTTGGCGTGGGTGTGTCGGTTGGCGTTGGTGTATCGGTCGGCGTCGGCGTGGGTGTGTCGGTTGGCGTGGCCGTCGGTGTCGATGTGGGAGTGGCGGTACCGGTTGGTGTCGGCGTGGGCGTGGGCGTGGGCGTGTCGGTCGGCGTGGCTGTGTCCGTTGGCGTGGGTGTCGGTGTCGGTGTGGCCGTGGATGTGGGCGATGGTGTGCTAGTGGGTGTGGACGTCGGCGTGGCGGTGGCCGTGGGCGCCACGTAGGTCGGAACGTAGCCGGCGTTGTTGACCACCTCCACCACGTCGAGCCTAGTGCCGTCCTCCCTGGTTCTGAACGTGATGATGTGTTCCCCCTCGTTCAGGTTCCAGACTTGGGGAGCGCCTTGCCTGTTGGTGACCTTTGCCCATAGCCAACCTCCGCCCAGAATGTGCCATTCGACTTCGTTTCCCCCGTCCACGGAGGCATAGAAGGAGTCGCCAGCAGTGTCGAGAGCGCTTACCCTCCCCCAGATCCAGTAGTTGCCCGACTGGGGAACGAGGATGGTGAAGGTCACGTATCCCTGGTGGTTACCGCTTCCTTCAGGGGAGTGGATGTAAGCACCAGAGGAACTGTTGTCACCGTAGGCCGTGGTCATGGGCGCGGTGATGAGGCCATCCTCCGCTTCGTGCCGGATGACGATCTCCGATCGTGTCGGCTTGGGGCTAATCGTGGGCGTTGGTTTGTAGGGTGTCGGCGTGGGGGTGCGCCTGCTTGTTCTCTCCTCTTCGCCGACTGCGCTAAGCCAGATGAGATGGACGTACTCATCACCATCGCCTTGGTCGTTGAGCAGAAAGTCGATGCCGTGGTTCATCTGGTTGTCGAGGTAGAGGTCCGGAAGCGGCAGGGTCGCGCTCACCACGCGATCGCTTCCCCCTTTGCGCACCTCTTTCTCTCGCGATCTACCCTGGTAGTCCTTGTACTCAATGGTGAAGCGGTCCCACCCATGGTCGAGGTACCAGATGCGCAGGGCATAAGTGATCTCACCACCGGCATCGGCCGGCATCTGGCCGTGATAGGCCCACGCATCTTCAACGTCGAAGAACAGGGCCTGTCCATTGGTGCGTCGAAGCTGGCGGCCGTAGACTTGCTTGCGGGCCTTGGCAGGCAGGCTGTCTTGCCAGATGATGCTCGTGCCATCGTGGTCTCCCGGCACTCGGCGGTACAGCCAGTGATCCCAGTCGCCTGGTTCGCCACTGACGTAGCCGTTGCCGGGGAATTCGGTATCCCGCAGCACGATCCAGACATCGTGAGAATTGCCGGGGTTCTGTCCCAGGTTGCGGGCGATGAAGTGGGTGAAGCCGCCGAAACTGTCGGGAGCTTCGTCCACCGCCGCCAGGTAGGGGAACCAGGAGCATTCCTCAGGTGGGCAGTCCTTGCCGTAGCTCTGATAAGCAATGAAATCAGCGTCATGTGCCAGTCCATTCAGAGTCATCCAATAGGCGTGTTGGCGCCGCAGGGGCTCAGAAACGTGGTAGGGGGCTGCCTTGGGCTCGTAAGCCAGGGGCATCTTGTCCCGGTACTTCTCTGCTAGCTGAATGAAACCGCGACCCTTTTGCGTGCTCTGCCAGCCGAACGCTGCACCCATATCGGGGGCAATCACATTGGGCTTGTAGCCAATGGGAGGCTCTATTTTGCTGGCATAGTCAACGAAAATCTCGCGGTGTTCCCACTCGGCGTTGCCGGCTTGGATGTACAGGGGAGTCGTGGGGAATGCCTCTCGATACCAGTCCATGATCTTCTTGACGAAGTCCTCGTACTCGATCTTAGTGACGTACCTGTAGAGGTCTTTCCAGTACTCGCAGCCTCCGACCTCCACCAACCGCGTAGCAGCCGTCTCCTCGTCGTAACCAGCAGCAATGGCGATGGCTGTGATGCGAGGGTTATCCCGGTATCTGTTGCCCAAGGCCATCACCATCTGCTTGAAAGCGGCCTGGTATCCAAGGTCATCATAACGGGGCGCCGGTTGCTCCGGGCAGTTCCCCGACCCGATCATGTAGCTGCCCTGCAGAGCTTGCTTGAGCCAGTTGGGGCTGTGGTCGGCGAATTCGTGGGACTCTTGGCCGAGTTGACTGTAGATGGCTACGGTCAAGATCATGGGCTTGGGCACGACGCGACCATCGGCCAGGGTGATGGTCATGCCCTCCGCTGCCCGCAGGTATTTCTCAATGGGTTCCCAGTTGAAGTTACCCCAGCTCGTGTGGATGTCGTTCCAGCGCACTCGGATGTGGCCGCCTACGGGACCGTACTCGGGATGCTCCCGGGCGTAGTCAATGCCGTTGGGCGGGTCATCGCGGGCATACAGGGCGGGCACCACCGGTTGGATCTCTGATAGGACAATCAAGGGCTTGGAAGGAGGTGTTGGAGGTGTCGGCGCGAGGGGGAGGCGAGGGAACCAGGTGGGAGCACGGTGGTTCAGCAGCAGGTAGACGATAGCGCAGACGACAACAAGGCAAGCGAGTAACACAAGCCCTGCGAGCATGTGGCGTCGGCTGGTATCCTGCTCTGTCGCCCTGTTTTCAGGAAGGCTATGACCTGGCTGAGCCATGATCTATCCTGTCTCCCTTTCGCTGCCGCCGGGACAAAAACCAACCCACGTTGTCACCAATGAGCGTCCCTTTGGTCTAGGCCTCGGGATGAAGCTCTGCCGCGCTTCCAGCGATCCGCCTCTGCCAAGACCGGGGCCGGGACGCTCCCCCGCAACAAGCAGGAGGGGGAAGTCACGTGGTAGTCCTGATCACAATCATATTATNNATTATATCACATTTCGCACCGTTCACCAAGAGCTGGTGGACATGAACCGTAGCTGCTCAATGAGGAGATGCAGGTGCGTCGGGCGTAATGGTTTGCATTTGCTGTCCAGGTGCGTTACAATAAGCCCATGACTAACACGACGAGCACAGTCTCTTTGATTCTGGCCGTTCTTCTCTTGACCTACCTGGGCATGGGAATCCTCTACGCACTCTACACTCCCGCCTGGCAGGTACCGGACGAACCGGCGCATTACAACTACGTGCGCCACCTGGCCGAAACGGGCTGCTTCCCTGTCTTGCAGATGGGTGACTATCCTCACGAATACCTGGAGGAGATCAAGGCTCGCCGCTTTCCTCCCGATCTGTCCATTGCCCCCATCCGGTACGAGTTCCATCAGCCCCCGCTTTACTACCTGCTGGCGGTGCCGGTGTTCTGGCTGAGCGGGGGTCGCCCGCTGCCACTGCGGCTGCTCTCAGTAGCCCTTGGCGGTGTGCTGCTGCTGGTCGCCTACCGCGTGGTGCGAACGATTTTCCCAAGACGATCAGCTTTGGCGCTGGGTGCGACCGCTTTCGTCGCCTTCGTGCCCATGCACCTGGCCATGACAGCGGGGGTGGAGAACGACACGCTGGCGGAATTGCTGCTGGCAATAGTCGCTCTGTTATCCGTCCTACATGTTGCGGAAGGAAGCGAAGGAAGAAGGGGGACCTGGCGGCGGTTGGCGCTGCTGGGCATCGTGCTGGGGCTGGTGTTGGTAACCAAGACCACGGCCTACGCTGCCGTGCCGGTGACACTTGTCGCTGTCGTCTGGGAGTGGCGTATCGCGTATCACGCATCACGTATCACGCGTCACGCATCGCGACCTGAAGGCTGGCGCTCCCTGGGTTGGCGATTGCTAGCCACCTTCGGCCCCGCTCTGGGCATCGCCTTGCCCTGGTACGTGCGCAACGGTGTCGTCTACGGCTGGTCGGACGTGACCGGCCTGCGCTGGCATGACGCCGTCGTCGTGGGCCAGCCGCGCACCGCCGAGTGGATCGCCCGCTACGGCTGGGGTGACTTCCTGCGCCGCTTCGCCGACTTCTCGTTCAAGAGCTTCTGGGGGGTGTTCGGCTGGATGGGCGTGTTCTTGGACAGCCGCATCTACCTGGCGCTGGGGCTGCTGAGTGCGGTGGTAGCGGTGGGGTTTCTAGCGCTTGTGGCTAGGCGGGGCTGGTCGCGAGCAGGGCGGGATGCGAGGGAAAAGAGGGGGTTGAAGGAACTGAGGGAAACTGGGGGGAACCCAGGAGAACGCGGGGGGACCTGGCGGCAGTTGGTGTTGTTGGGGGTGTGGGTCGGTTGGACGGCGCTCCAGTATTTGGCCTACAACGTCACCTTCGTGCAGCATCAGGGGCGTTACCTGTTTCCGGCGCTGATGCCCATCGGGCTGGCCTTCGCCTTGGGCTGGCGGGAGGCGCTGCGACCACGAATGAGCCGCTGGCTGGCCGTGCTGTTGGGCTTCCTCGTCTTGGCGCTGGCGGTTGTCGGTCTAGTGACGGGCGACTGGCCCATGTGGTCGCTGGTCTTCTCCGCGGCAGGTGCGCTGGGTCTCTTCATCCGGCCCTGGCTGCCGCGTCGGCTCGACAGTCTGCTCTTTGCGCTGCCCTTCATCGGGCTCGCTGTCCTCGACCTCGTCAGCCTCTTCGTCTTCATCGTGCCAAAGTTGAGCTGAAGCCGGTAGGTTGGTAGATTGGTAGATTGATAGATTGGGACATTGGTAACCTGGTAGGCCGGCACCAATTCACCAATTTGCTAGGTTACCGATGGACCGTGAGGCAGGTATGAAACGAACGATCTCTGTCTTACTCACCCTCGCTTTGCTCGCGGCCACGGGCTACGGTGCCTGGTGGGTTTGGCAAACGCATCCTGACCAGGTGCGCCAGATACTGGCCCGGGTGAAAGCGGCCTTGATGACCACAGAGGCGCGAAGGGCTACTCGCTTCGGGCACCGTTGAGGCGGACAAGGTGACCCTGACCACGGGGACTGGCGGTCGCGTCGCAAAATCCCTGCTAACGAGGGCGACTCCGTAGAGGCCGGGCAGGTGGTGATGCGGCTCGACGCGGCGTCGCTGGAGGCGCAGATCACTCAGGCGGAAGCGGCGGTGGCGGTGGCCGAAGCGCAGCACGCGCTGGCCAGCCCCGGCCTGGCGCTGAAGCCCGGCATGCCTACCGGTGCAGGACTTGAAGGGGTCTGAAGGGTTGCCTCTCAGCCCCCTCAGACCCTTTTCCATGATGGAGCAAAGGGGATACCTCATGTCAAGATATTCCAAGGAATCAGACCTCGTCACCATCCACGTCGCCATGGGCCCGCTGCGGGCGGAGGTGATCAGGAGCAAGCTGGAGGCGGCGGGCATCCCCGTACTGCTGCGCTACGAGTCCGCCGGGCTGGTCATCGGAATCACCGTGGACGGCCTGGGCGAGGTCAGGGTGCAGGTGCCGCGGGAACTGGCGGACGAAGCCCGCGCCCTCATCGAGCCGGTGGATATCGTTGGTGAGGAAGAGGAGGAGCCTCCTTTGCCATAGGGCACACTTGAGCGGCAGGAGTGCCGGTCCTGGGTTTGTAGTGGTGGCTTCTGTTGCTTTCCTGCTTGGCAAACGGTGCTGAAGAGCTTACCAACGAGTCCCCGTTGCTCCCTTCGGCTGAGTCGTCCAGCTATTGTCGATGTTCCTGGCTCCAAGCCCCCATGTTCTTGACACATCCTTGCACATAGAGTAGAATCATGGGTTGCAGACGCGTTCGGGAGAACTCGACATGGCTTACAACCCACAGAATCCACTCATCGTCCAGGGAGACAAGACAGTCCTCCTGGAGGTAGATAACCCCCTCTACGAACAGGCTCGCGATGTCCTGTCGCGGTTCGCCGAATTGGAGAAGAGTCCCGAATACGTCCATACTTACCGCGTGACCCCACTTTCCCTCTGGAATGCCGCGGCTGCTGGCATGTCCGCCGAGGCCATCATCCAGGGATTGTCGGACCATAGCAAGTACCCGTTGCCGGATAACGTCCGTGTGGATATCCTTGACTTTATCTCTCGTTATGGGCGAGTCAAGTTGATCCGCGAGGATGGCCAACTACTGTTGGTTTCCGATGACGTGCCACTCATCGCCGAGTTGGTGCGCCACAAACGACTGATTCCCTACATTCTGGCGCAGCGGGATCCTCGCGCGCTGGTGGTGAATCCGGCTCGCCGTGGGCACATCAAGCAAGCGCTGACCCTGATCGGCTATCCGGCGGCAGACTTGGCGGGTTACGTCACTGGCTCGCTGCTGCAGTTCTCCCTGCGCCGGATGACGAAGGGTAGCAAGACGTTCTCTCTGCGTCATTACCAGCAAGAAGCTGTGGACATCTTCTACGCTGGCGGCGCAGCCCACGGAGGCAGCGGCGTCGTCGTCCTTCCTTGCGGCGCGGGCAAGACCATGGTTGGCATGGGGGTCATGGAGAAGCTGCAATGCAACACCCTTATCCTGTCACCCCACACCGTTGCCGTGCGTCAATGGATCGCCGAACTGCTGGACAAGACCTCGCTGACCGAGGAGATGATCGGCGAATACTCGGGGCTGCGCAAGGAGGTCCGGCCTGTGACCATCACTACCTATCAGATTATGACCTACCGCCCGCGGCGCAAGAGGGGCAGCCTGCCGCCGGAGCAGGAGTTTCCTCACTTTGCTCTCTTCGACAAGCGGGACTGGGGGCTGATCATCTATGACGAGGTGCACCTGTTGCCGGCCCCCGTCTTCCGCGTCACGGCCGAGATCCAGGCCCGCCGTCGGCTGGGGCTGACGGCCACGTTGGTGCGGGAGGATGGCCGGGAGAGTGACGTCTTCTCCCTCATCGGTCCCAAGAAGTACGACGTGCCCTGGAAGGATCTGGAGAAGCATGGCTGGATCGCTGCCGCCGACTGCTGCGAGATACGCGTGTCCATGTCTGACGAGGATCGCCTCGCCTACGCGGTCGCCGAGAGACGGAGCAAGTACCGTATCGCAGCCGAGAACCCGCGCAAGCTGGTGATTCTGGATCAACTGTTGGCCAAGCACAGGGAGGACAACGTCCTCATCATGGGCATGTACCTGGATCAGCTCAGGGTGATCGCCGAGCGATACGACGGTACTCCCATCATCACGGGTAAGACTTCTATTCGGGAGAGGGAGAAGCTGTTCGATCAGTTTCGCCGTGGGGAACTGAAGACCCTCATCGTCTCCAAGGTGGCCAACTTCGCCCTGGACCTACCCGACGCCAACGTAGCCGTCCAGGTTTCCGGCACTTTCGGCTCCCGGCAGGAGGAAGCACAGCGGCTAGGCCGCATCTTGCGCCCCAAGGAGGAAGGGCAGCTGGCTCATTTCTACACCGTTGTCAGCCGCGACACCAGGGATCAGGAATTCGCCGCCAACCGTCAGCTCTTCCTGACCGAGCAGGGATACCGCTATTTCATCTTGTACGAGGATGAGGTGGAGGGATATGAGCCAGGCGTCAGTTGTGCCTAATGGCCAATATGCGGTCACTGATACCTGATACCGAAACAGACATGCGAACCTTGCAAACCCTAACCGAAAACGACATCACCTCACTCTTCACGCCCCGCTCATGGAGCAGGGCTCGTAACTACTACCGTAGTCACCGCGTGCGCGATGCTCGCTGCCTGGGGACAACGCTCGTGGCCAAGGTGCAAGGCACTCGTCTCTACAATGTGGAAATCGAGGTGGCCGATGGCCGAGTGGGTGCCACGTGTTCCTGTCCCCATGACTGGGGCGGCTACTGTAAGCACGTCGGTGCAGTGCTGCTGACCTGGATACACCAGCCGCATCAGTTCCGTGTGACGGAAGTGAAAGCTGAGGAGTTGGAGGTGGAGACGCAGGAGTCTCCGCCTCCACCAGGCACACCGAAGGTTCCCCCGTGGGTCAGCGAGAGCTTCCAGGCGCGCCGCGCCCGAATGCAGCGCGAGCTGGGTGAGATGCTGTCCGCGCTCAAGATGCAGCAACTGCGACGCATCATCAAGCGGCGCGGCTGGCCCATCCGTGGCACGCGCAAGGAAGACCTCACCCGCTCACTCGCTCCTCGCCTCGGGGCTGCGGCGGAGACAGCCAGTGCCGTGGCGCGGCTTCCCCTGGCCGAGCGCATGGCCCTGCAGGCTGTCCTGCTGTTGGACAGCGGGGGCGGCATAACAGCCGACGACATTGCCCCTGTCTTTCGGGTCCCGCTCAAGGATGCCAATACTGCGCTGATGTCGCTTGCTGGGCAGGGCTTGCTGATTTCCACTACCGAGACTTTCTTCGCGGGGAAAAGATGGGTTCACGGGCCGTTGTATCGGCTTCCTCCAGCCATTCGCTGCAGCCTGCCGCCGCTGGCCGAAGCCCAAAAAGCAAACCTCCCCTCCGGCGAGATCGTTGTCTCGCCGCCTTCTGCGCTGCTGGTCGCGGTGCATCGCGTGTGGGAGCACATGGCACGGCAGGAGATGCATCTGCGCCCGCCCATGCCCCGCCCGCGCATGGAGCGTTCGTACAAGGTCCTGGAGGATTGGGACTACGTTCCGGTTGAGCTGGTGCAACTCCAGGGGCGATACTCCTGGGACTATGGTCTTGAGGCTGCGTTGACCATCCCACCGCTGCCCTTTGCTCTTGATGATGAGGCTATGGAAGCGCTCACCCCTCTCTGCGGCGGAGGGCCGGATGTGGTGGATTTCATCTACCACTTGCTGTTGGAGATGGGCCTGGTGGCTCCGGGTAGCCCTGTGAGGGTGCAGCGAGATATTGTGTACCGATTCCTCCGCCATTCCGAAGCGGAGCAGCAAGCCATGCTGGCCCGAACCTATTTCCGCCTCGAAAGCTGGAGCGAGATCAGCGACTTGCAGCGGCGTGCGGGAAGGCTGTCGCTACGTCGCTCGGCTCGTGACATCTCCTTCAAGCCGGCGAATCTGCGAACAGAGTTGGCTCGCGCCCGCGGCCTGGTGCTTCGCGCTTGCGCCTGCCTGCTCGACAGGACATGGGCCGGTCTGGATGAGATACTGAGGCCGCTGCGCGGCGTGTGGAGTGATTTCCCGGACCTTCCCCCGGCGCCCAGCGGGACGTACCGCGGCAAGGCCCGTTGGTGGGCCGTCTCGGATATCACTGGCAAGCGACTCGATGGAGAGCATGCTGAGCAGTGGAACCTGGCCCAGGGAAACTTCGTGCGGGCCGTCGTCGAAGGGCCACTGCACTGGCTGGGTCTGGTGGAGCTATGCCGTCGGGACGGCGAACTGGTGGCTTTTCGTCCCCTGGGTCTGGCTGACTTCCTTTGGGATCGGGTCCCCGTGGTTGCGGCGGAGGCTGTGGCTGTTCCCGCCCTGGAGGATGCCGTCTCCGTGGACGGAGCGGAGATGACCATCGCCGTACGGCCCAGCAGTATCGGCGCTGAGGCCCACAGCCTGCTGGATCGCATCGGCAAGCTGGAGGAGGCCACACCACAGCGCTTTGTCTACCGGCTGAGCAAGGAGGCCGTCCACGAGGCTTTCGAGAGCGGCCTGACGCTGGAGGATCTGTTGCGTGGTTGGGAGGAGCACCTGGCCGTCCCGCTACCCGAATCCACGCGGGAGAGGTTCACAGAGTGGTGGGCCAACTACGGGCGTGTGCGCCTCTACAAGAACCTGACCGTCATTGAGTTCGCCGATGACTTCGCCCTGCGGGAACTGAAGGCGGGGACTTCGCTGGCACGACACATCGTCGCCGAGGTCTCGCCCCGCCTGGTCATCATCCCCCGTTCCTCGGCGAAGCTGCTGATGGAAGAGCTGGTGCAGGGGGGCTATACACCGAAGGGTTGGTAGGCTGGCAGACTGGTGGATTGGTGAACTGGTCACCATCCGATGTCTACCAGCTTGCCAGTGTGCCAAAGTGAGCGTAAGCATGAGTGATGAGCTGATCGGGCTTCTGAAAGAGTACAACTACCATACGCTGCTGAAGATCGCCGAGCATAACGGTCTGGACATCTGCGATGAGAGGGGCAGGAAGCTGCGCAAGGCGACATTGGTGCCGCTGATGCGCCGCCACTTCTTCACCGAAGCCTGTGTCAAGGCATCGCTGGCGGAGTTGTCGGAACTGGACAGGGCCGTGCTGAATCGGCTGCTGCTGCGCGGTGGCGAGGCGGACACCATCAGTTTGCGCCAGGAGGTGGTGCGGGATGGGCTGGCCGCTGAGCAATCGTCGCAGAAGTGGGGGGGATACTGGCACCGATCGTATGGCAGTAACGTCCCTCCTCGGTTGGATTCTCGCGTCTTCTCTGATGTCATCGCCCGGTTGACGCTACACGGGCTGGTGTTCACCAAAGTCCCCTCCGTAGTTCACAGGAGTGTTACATACAAACTCAACTTCAACCCGGGATCGGTGATCTACGTCCCCCCAGCGATACGCCCCTTCCTGCCCGAGCCGGCTCAGCCCTCTCTGGAGATTGATCCGGCTGACATCGGCGAGCGTCGCGCCACTGCCCCCGACATCTTTCTGCGCGACCTCCTGCTCTACTGGCTCGACCTACGCCAGAACGAAGTCACTTTCATCCAGGCCGGCACGGTGGGCAAGCGCCACCTCAAGCGCGTCAACGGCGTGCTGATCGAGCCTGAGCCCGATCTCGCCGAAGCGGCGAGCGAGACGGACGCTGGCCGCCTCTTCTTCTTGCGGATCTTGCTGGAGGATATGGAACTGGCCATCCGCGACGGGCCTCGATTGGTCCCCAAGGGTGGCAGTCTGCAGGTGCCCGATGTCTGGTCCGGTTCCGCAGCAGAGCAATTAGGGCTGTGTGTGCGAACCTGGGAGAGGAGCAAGCGTTGGGATGAGCTTCAGGACCTGCGTCTCGCCAGTCTGGCCGACCGGCAGCAGGGTCGTAGTGCCTTGTTGGATTTCCTGCGCACGCTTCCGTCCGACACGTGGCTTTCGGTGGGGCTACTGCTGAGCCGGCTGGTGGCCACTGATCCTGACTTCTTGGTCAGAGACCGCAACGTCGTGTCCAGCCGAAGCTCCGGCTACATTGATGGCCACTGGTATAGGAGTGGGGAGATGATGGCCGCGCAGCTTACGCAGCTCGAAAGGAGCTTCGTGGACAACGCGCTAATCGGCCCGCTGTTCTGGCTGGGCGTCGTGGACATGGGGATGAGGGAGGGGCAACCGGGCAGCTTCCGTATCACGCGGGAGGGAGCCCGCGCCCTGGGCATGGCCCCAGCCGAAGCCGCTTCTGCGGATCAGGGGCGGATCATCGTGCAGCCCAATTTCCAGATCTTCGCCCTGGGACCGGTGCCTCTGTCCCTCCTGGCCCGCCTGGAGATATTTGCCCACCGTATCAAGGCGGAGCGTGGCGCGTTCGAGTATCATCTCTCGCAGGATTCGGTCTATCGTGCCCAGCAGGTGGGCTACGGGACCAAGGAGATCCTGCATCTTCTGACAGAGGAAGTCCGGACCGAGGTGCCCCAAAACGTGCTCCGTTCTTTGCAGGAATGGGGGGCGTTGCATGAACGCATCGTGTTCCGCGATCACGTTTCGTTGTGTCAGGCGACCAGCCCGGCCATGCTGGATAAGCTTCTGGCCGACGAGCGGGTAGGCTGCCATCTTTCCCATCGGGTCTCGCCTACGGTGGCGTTGGTCAAGGAGGGCAACGCTGCCGACGTGCTGGTAGGCTTGCTGGAGCGGGACATCCTGCCTACGGTCTCCACTGATCAGCCCGACGCTGACGTGAATGCGGTCTTCGCCGATGAGGAGGGGGTGTTGTCTTTCGTACACGCCGTGCCCAGTCTGCATCTGCAGGGCCGCTTGAGCCGCCTGGCCGAGCCCTCCGATGGCCTGTACCGCATCACGGAGAGTGCAGTACAGGCAGCGCTCCGAGGCCACTTCGATGGGGTGCCGGCCCTCCTGCAGGAGTTGGGAAAACTGCACCGCGGGCCATTGCCCGAACGGCTGGTGCTGCGCATCAAGGCCTGGGGGCATCATTTCGGCGATGCGGCTTTGTCTCCATTGACGCTCTTGCAGGTCAAGAACGAGGAGACGCTGCGCGAGTTGCTGGCCGATCCGGAGGTGGGGCCGTACCTCTCTCGCTTCAAGCCCAGTGCGCGCAAAGCGCTGGCCATGGTGCACGAGCAGAAGCTGGAGACGCTGCGTAAGCTGCTGGCGGAGCGGGGGATGAAGGTCAGCGACAGGTTGAGGTAGGTTGGTGGATTGGTGAATTGGTAGATTGGCAGATTGGTTGACTGCTGGTCGGTCTACCAATATACCAATACACCAATCTATCACTCCACCAGCAGAAAGGAGACCAAAGTCTCAGTCATCAGCATTGACCAATGCTTGTCTTTGTGTTACAATTCTCTCGCCGGGAACGTGCATCAAGGTGAATGGGAGACAGATGATGCTCTTGCTGGACTTGCTCAAGGGCATGGGAATTCTGGAAGGGAAACTCCGGAGCTTCGAGGAGAAATTTGGGGTCAAGTCTGAGGATTTCTATCAGGCGATGACGCGCGCGGAACTGGAAAAATCCGAAGCGCTCGACGAGTATCGCATGGAATTCGTGGAGTGGCTGGCGTTGTACAAGACCTTGCTCAGCCTGGATGAAAAGTATCACCAACTGATCGCTAGGCAACCCATAGCTATCCAAATCAGGTCCGCCGTAGCAGCATGACGCCGCCAAATTCCCTGTTCTCCTCTCACCACAAGCACATTCCCCCCGACATGCGGCATCATCGTGTTCCCGCCCCTGATCTCAGCTTCACCAGACCCAATCTGCCTTTCCTGATCGCTGAAGTCGAGAGGTCTCTTCTTAAACTTGAAAGGGGTGACAGAACTGAGTGAGTTGCAGTTCATGCGAGAGCGATTGTCCTTGCTGCAAGACGTCGATCCAGAAGCAATAGCTAACTACGCCGGTGGCGGTTGCATGAGAGCACCCCGCGACCCACCTACCGACCAGGAAATCTACCTTGCCGATAGACGCCGCCGGCGAGAGGTTCGATTGCTGTTGAAGGCGCGTGCCCGCTGTCGAGAAGGTAATGTCCTGCGCACCCTAGAAGCCTGGCTGAGTGCACTTTCGCAGTGGCGGCGCGATTTCGTGGAGAAGCATCGAACAGCATGTGAGGCCTGGGATGCCTACTGGCAGCTACCACCATACCAGCGGGAACGGATGCACCCACCGGCAAGGCCTCCTCGACCAGTCTACATTGATGCAGACGGTCAACGATGGCAAATAGACGATGATTTCCTCGCTCTCCTTCGAGATCTGATCAGCCGCCTCAAGAAATACCTGATGACTGATGAGTCTCTGGCCTGATGACGGCCAACGCGGTTGGCCTGCTACCCATTCGAGATTCTGGGATGGTGGAGGGGGCCGCGTCGGTGAGGCCCCGAATGAATTCAGGGCCTGATACAGAAAACCCGCTCAAGCGGGTTCGATTGCCTGGATCAACGGGTTTCGAACCGGTTTGCCGTAGCAGCCGTCGAATTCATTCAATGGCCATGCAACGGGAGAGGAACGCGAGCCGCGGGTGAGTTGATCAACCATTGTTACCAAGGGGCGTCTTCGCCCCGTCACCCGGTGCTGTAAGCCACGCAAACGGGGCGCGGACGCCCCTTCATAATCATTTGAGATGCTGGTAAGGGCCGAAAGGAGACCAAACCATGAACAAACGACACGCATTCCGGGCCATTGAGGCCACCGCCGTGCTGCTCTTCTTCCTGCAGGCGGTGCGGGTGCT
>DFBV01000163.1 GCA_002366755.1 Anaerolineales bacterium UBA3071 | reverse complement strand
CAGGTAGCGGTGATGCGCCCACACTGCCTTCAGTTGCCAGGGCAGCCGCGCCCGGTCCAACCAGGCGTACTTCATCACCTGCTCGTGCAGTTCTGGCTGCTGCCCCAGGTAGCAGGCCATCGTAGACCACTGCCAGCTATCGCCCGTGAACCGCTGTTCCAGCTTCTTCGAGCGCAAGCCCAGCCGCTTCAGCACCTCGCCCGCGGGCATGACCGTATCGGGCCACGGCGGCACGTCCAATACCCCCTGTTCGACGATGCGGAGCCCAGCGTCCTCCAGAGTCCGTCGAATGCGGCCTATGTCTACCCAGCGCTCGTCCACCGTCTGGAAGAACTCGCTGTCGAGCAGGTGCTTGCGCAGGAAGTAGCCCACCTGCCAGCGGTTGGGCATGGCAACGAAGACGAGGTCTCGGCTGACGCGGACCAGCTCTCGCAGTAGGGATTCCGCGTCCGGCAGGTACCAGAGGGCGGCCCAGTCCCAGGCCAAGTCGAAGCTATCGTCGTCGAAGGGCATGTTGCCCCACTCGCTTGGCTCCACCTCCAGCACCGTGACGTCGAGTCCCAGTTCGTCCCAGATGCGACGCACCCCCGCGGCGCGCTCCGGGTTGTCGTCCACCAGGGTGACCTCGCAGCCCGCTTGGGCTAGCGCTACGCTGTTGATGCCGCTGACGCCGGCCATCCCGAAGAGGGGGGCCTCCAACACAGTCTGGATATTGGACTCCTGCTGCAATGCCTGCAGGAAATCGTTGAGCACGAAGCGCTCGTAGACGAGGCCCAGTCCTTCGTTGTAGTCGGTAAGGTAGCGTTTCCAGGTGGGTTCGGCTTCTCTCATGTCTGATCCGTCCAGCAACATTTCATGCTGATGCGTCTGTCCGCACTCATCTTCATTGTACCACATCCCCGTCGGGCGCGCTATTATGGCTTTCTTCGTTGGCTCTTCGGGATTTCGCCAGGTCAGGGCATTGGAGTCCCCAACTTGTTGGGGGTGCGACGCAATGAACCCGAACAAGTTCGAGAGTCCGATGTGCCATCCACGCAAAGTCCCAGAGAGCCTCTTTGTTCTTTGCCCGCGCCTGTGGTATAATGGCGGGCAAATCTGCGCGTCAGGTGAGAGAATGGCCCAACGGAAAGGCAGGAGACGTCGTAATCCTGGACAAGTGATCCTCTGGGGACTGAGTCTGGTGGTGGTGCTGAGTATGGTGCTGGGCTATGTCATCGGGCCACTCAGCCAGTCAGCCCGCCCAACGCCTACGCCTACGGGCGCGGCGACCCCACGCCTACCCACGCCAACGCCTGAGGCGACGGCCACGGTCATAGCGCCCGCGCCCAGCCCTGTCCCCCGGCCGGAGCCTTCCGAGACGCCTCAGCCGACTCCCACCACGCTGGATCTGGGCAAGCAGTTCAGCTTCGCCGTCTGCGGCGACAGCCGCGACGGCGATGACATCTACCGCCGCGCACTGGATAGCGTGCAGGACGATGGCAGCAGTTTTCTCATCCACCTGGGAGATATCGTCCCCAGTGGGAGGGAGAGCCAATGGTTGGCCTGGCAAGAGTTGATGGCAGGCTTCGCACTGCCCTTCTTCCCTGTGCCGGGCAATCACGATTCGCCCGATGGCCTGCTGGACGAGTACCTGCAGTACAGCGGTGCGCCGGCCCAGCGTTACTCTTTCGACGCTGGCTCTGTGCACTTCGTCATGTTGGACAGCTACAGCGGTGCGCTGTTTCCCAGCACGCTGGAATGGTTGGAGGAGGATCTGGCAGCCACTGAGCAGCCCGTCAGGATGCTCTTCTTCCACCACCCGCCCTTCGACCCCGACGGCACCGACCACATCCTGCAGATGGGAAACAGCCAGGTGATGAGCCTGGCTGAGGAGTACGGGGTGCAGTACGTTTTCACCAGCCACATCCACGCCTACGAGGAAGCGGAGCGCAACGGCGTGCAGTATATCATCAGCGGCGGCTGCGGCGCGCCGCTCTACGCCAAGGAGCATCCGGATGGCGCATTCCATCACTACGTGCGGGTGCACGTGGACGGTACAGACGTGAGCACCGAAGTGGTGCGCATCGAGCCATGAGCGAAGAACGCCGAGGGCTTCTCTACGTTAGTCTCGCTGTCCTTTTCTTCTCCACCAGCCCGGTACTCACCCGCTGGGCCGCGCCTCTCTCACCCTACGAGATCGCTGCCGGCCGCCTGGGCGTGGCCGCGCTGGGCATCCTGGCGCTGATGGCCCTGCGGCGACAGCCTCTGCGCTTGGCCAGAGCCGACCTGCCTCGGTTCCTCGGCTTCGGCCTCATCGCCGCCGTGCACTTCCTCTGCTACATCGCCAGCCTCAGCTTCACCACCATCGCCCACTCACTATCCATCGTCTACACCGCGCCGATCTTCGTCACCATCTTCTCGGCGCTGCTGCTGAAGGAACCCATCCCCCGCCGCAAGTGGGGTGGTGTGGTGGTGGCCGTCATCGGCGTGGCCATCCTGGCCGGCTTCGAGCCCCGGATGACCCGCACCATGCTTTGGGGAGACCTGCTGGCGCTGGGCTCGGCGATCACCTTCGGACTCTACTCCGTGGCTGGACGCTCGCAGCGAGCTCACTATCCGCTGTTCACCTACGCCGCCGCCGTCTACGGCCTGGCGGCACTGTGGATGCTGCCGATGGCGGCGGCCAATTTCACGCCCTCTGGCTACACGCTGCTGCCCGTCCTCAGCGTCATCGGCCTGGGCATCCTGCCGCTGGGCTTCGGCCACACCCTCTACAACGCCGCCCTGCGGCGCACGCACGCCACCTACGTCAACCTCATCGCCACCCAGGAAGTGACCGGCGGCATCCTCCTGGGCCTGCTGCTGCTGGGCGAAATGCCGGGCATCAACGAGATCGCCGGCGCGGTGGTCACGCTGGTTGGCATTGTTCTGGTAGTACTGTAGTCCCAGCCTGAGACAAGGTGACCAGGTGACCAGGGGACAAGGAGCAGGTTCTCCCCTTCTCCTTGTCTCCCCCTCCCCTTGTCTCCCCGTCACCCCCTCTCCTTGTGTCAGATGGTGGCATGAGAGCCACCTCCGCGAGTTCTTTGGACAGACCCCAAACGATGGGGGCCCGTCATTGAGATGCTGCCCAAGGCTTCAGAATCGCTCACAGCGTTCACAAAACGAGACCGCCTCTGGTCACTTGACTGGAGGCGGTCTTTACTCTGTCTGACGCCAACCGCTTTTGCTCAGTTGTCATCCACGATTTCGAATGTATCCAGCACCGCCTCGGCTGCACTTTGGCATTTGCTAATTGCCTCTACCGTAGAATCTTCTTCAAAGTAGTTTAGCAGGAAGAAGAGGTAGTAGTCACCATCGACGTCCAGCCCGTAGCTGACGAACCCTTCCTGAGGAAAGGATCGGGTCGTCCACGTGTATCCGGCCAACTCGACTTGATCTACTATCATGGGTCCCCGCGCTTCGCCTGTGGGTGCATTGAGCCACAAGGCGCAACTGGGCAGTTGGCGATGCGCCAGCGTTGTATCCTCAAGCCGCCACTGGTCGGTCGCATAGGCCAGCTGGAACAAGGGGCGTTCCTGATAGCCACTGCGGCCCCGAAAGAGAACAAAGCCTTCCCGGCCGGCGGGTATAGGCGTAGCTGTGGGGGTGGCCGATGGCGTTGCCGTGGGCGTGATGCGGGGCGCCTCAGCGGTCGCCGTCTCGAGCCGCTCTCTGTACTGCCGTTCTTGTTCCAGGAACTCAGGGCTTGGTGTCGACGGGGGGACTGGCGTGATGTGCTTGGAAGCTTCCGCGTCCCGGCAGACAATATCACAAAATGGAGCAGAAATCGCGTCGCGTCGGTTCTGTTCCAACACTTCCTCCAGAGA
>DFBV01000044.1 GCA_002366755.1 Anaerolineales bacterium UBA3071 | reverse complement strand
TATCTCGTTTTGAGCAGCTATTTGCTGCACAAGCCGCCCCCGGGACGGGGGCTGGGAGCATAGGCTGAGGCTGCCACGGAATTGGATGTTTTAGGCTCTTAGCCCTCGTCCTCGAGGGCGGCTCTGGCGAGAGTATCTCGTTTTGAGCAGCTATTTGCTGCATAAGCCGCCCCCGGGACGGGGGCTGGGAGCATAGGCTGGGGCTGAGTAGTAGCGCGCGCTATAGTTGACAAGCATCTTATGTGGGAATTCGCTCTGCCACGCCAACACCGACACCTACAGACAGGCCAACGGCCACGCCGACACCGACGCCCCCGGCGCTCTACCTGCCACTGGTCTTGAGGTGATGGAAAGCCAGACCTCGGCCTGGCGGGAGACTCAAACGGGCCAGCGCGGACTTGCGCGCTGGCCCGTTGATGGTTGTGTAGGGGCGGCGTAACCCCGCCCCTACCTGGTATGCCTCAGGGCAGGTCGTAGCCCACCACGAGTTGCGGCTGCACGTCAGCGCCCAGGTACTCCCGGCTGAAGAACCAGTAGGCCACCTCGCGGTTCTCGCTGCCCTCGCCCTGCAGCAGCAGGCCGTGGTTGCTGACCGGGTCGGCCAGCCAGCCGGCCAGCAGGTTGCTGTCCAGGTCGAACTCCACCCAGCCCGGTGCATCGCTCCAGGCCCAACCCACGGGGTCGCCATGATCGCCGGTAGCCCCTGCTGCGTCCCAGGGCATGCCCGTGGCTGCCTGCAGCCAGGTCGCCTGGTCCTCGGTCTACATCGTCTCCAGCGGATACGCCGTCATGTACAGCCGGTTGGTGCTGTTGCTGGCGAAGGGGCAAAACAGCCGCAGCTTGACCCACACGACCTCAGCGCCTTCGGGCAGGCCGGAGAGGTCGAACTGCAGCAGCGCCGAGGTCACCCCCGGCTGTCGCACCCGCAGGTGCGCATCCATCCCTTGATTGCCCGCTGCCCACTCGCCAATGGTGGCATCCTGGGTCGGCAGCAGCGTCACTTGGTTCCCCGCCACACCAGCAGCCTGCATCGGCGGCCCATCCAGTCCCCACCAGTAGCCGAAGTGGCAGAAGACCTGGTCCCAGTTGTTGACCACCGTCGCATCGCATTCCTCGGCGGTGGTGGGCGTCCACCAACTGTCGGCAGGGGGTGCTGCGTCCACGTGGTAGGTGCCCGGATCCAGCAGGTTGAAGCTGTACCAGCCGGAGGTGTTGGTGTCGTACTGGTAGAGCTCGCCGGAGGGCAGGGTGGTTTCGGCGGTGGCCTCCTCCAGGCCCGGTTCGCAGGTGGCGGGGTCGACGTCAGTGCCCTGGCAGGGGAGATCGAGCGTGCCGTTGCCGTTGTCGTCGTGGAAGAAAAAGCCGCCGATGCGGGCGATAGTCTCCAGATTGAAGGTGGCAGTGCAGGTCTTGTCAACGTCCATGGTGACCGTGGTGGTGGAATTGGTGCCAGAGCAATCGCCGCTCCAGCCGGCGAAGTCGGAGTCCCCATCCGCATTCGCCGTCAGGGTTACCACCGTGTCCTGGTCGTAGGCTTCCGCGCAGTCTGCGCCGCAGTTGATGCCCGCCGGGTTGCTGGTCACCGTCCCGTCCCCGGTCCCCGCTTTGTTCACGGTGAGCGTCTTGCGAGTGAAGGTGGTCACGACATTGTACGCGGGGGCCGCGTTCTTGAAGTGTATCCATCCGATGTTCTCCCCCCAGGCGTAGCCGTCGAAGCTGCCGGTGGTTGGGTGTATGGTCACCTGGCTGTGGGTGGGGTTGAAGTTGATCCAGCCCACGTTCGTGCCCCAACCGAAGCTGGACAGATTGCCGGAAGCGTCCCTGTTCACGCCGTAGTTGTCCTTCGTCGTGTTTGCGTACGTGTGTGCCCCGCCTCCGGTATGGCTGCCCAGCCTGATCCAGCCGACGTTCTCGCCCCAGGCGTAGCCTTCCAGGTGGTCACCGCTAAGTTGTGAGTTCTCACTCTTTGATTTCCGGTTTTCCAGCCTCCGTGCTCAACATCCGGTCGTCACTATTCAGCTCATACGCTACCTCCTCCGTGAGTTCTTCCCTGGTGTACGGCCAATTCGGAGGTCTATACTTCTCGCTCCACGCTTCACGACTCCTCTGAAAAAACCAAAGATCGTCAGCGGATTGAGCAGATTTTGTCCCTTTTCTATCCGCTTCATCTGCCTAATCCGCTGACAAAACAAAGAAACGGCAACCACCAGGGCACACTCTGCCCTGGTCCGTTGCCGCTCGGGGCGTCGCAAGATGTCGTTCGACCGTTAGAGCCAGTATTCTGTGTGTGNNNGGGGGGGGAGTTGGTCAGCATCATTGTCCCCATGTATGGATGAGTAGAAGGCTGCTTGCTCTACGGAGTTGGAGCTATTATATCGCAGTTTCGTCGGAACGGCAAATTTGGTGGTCTCCTTGTGAAGCGTTGTTGGTAATGGTTGGCTGAATATGACAACGAATACGGAGGATTTATCGAATGAGCACTGTCCAAGTTTGTTCAATCCTTGGGAGTCGATGTCAATTCGATGTCATATGTGGGCAACGTCAAAGCGACAACACTCAAGGGGGAGACCATCTAATCCAATACCGTCGGAACGGCAAATTGGCGCAACCGGCGGCACTGGGCGATTGCATTCAAGAGCCTGCTTTGCCACACAGCCTTATCTACGAGCGCTTCCCCCGGCCAGTACGGTCTCGTAGACTGCTTCTATCTCCACCACGGCCTGCGCCCAGGTGTAGCGGACCATGGCTCGCTGGCGCAACGCTCGGCCGCGGCGGGCCGCGTCCGCAGGATCGTCCAGCAGCGCGGCCAGTGCCCCTGCTAGTCTCGCCGCATCCCCCGGCGGCGCGTAAACCCCCAGATCACCCAGGTACTCGCGGTGCACCGGCGTGTCGAAACCGGCCACGGGCAGCGCCATGGCCATGTAGTTCAGCAGCTTGCCGCTCCCTTCGGTCGCCGACAGCTTGGGGGCCACCGCCAACTCACCCAGCGCCAAGTAGCGCGGCGCGTCCTCGTAGGGGATCTTCCCTGTGAAGGTGACCTGCTCAGCCAGGCCCAACTCGGCGGCCATGTGGCGATAGTGGGCAACGAACGGGAAGCCCATGATGAGGAAATGCGGGCTGAGGTGTGG
>DFBV01000249.1 GCA_002366755.1 Anaerolineales bacterium UBA3071 | reverse complement strand
GTGGTGGCATCCCCGACGGCAAGAAGTTCAAGGCTGTGCAGACCGGCGGCCCGCTGGGCGGCAGCCTGGCGATACTGCACTTGAATCTGCCCGTGGATTTCGATTCCCTCAAGGACGCGGGCGCGGTGATGGGCTCCGGCGGGATGATCGTGGTGGACGAGGACACCTGCATGGTGGAGCTCTCCAAGTTCTTCCTCACCTTCGCTCAGGCCGAAAGCTGTGGCAAGTGCGTGCCCTGCCGCGTAGGCGGCAAGCGCATGCTGGAAATCCTCACCCGCATCACCGAAGGCCACGGGCGGCTGGAGGACATCCAGACGATCAGGGATATCGCCGCTGGCATGGAGGCGGGCAGCTTGTGCGCCCTGGGCCAGCTCACGCCTGGCCCGGTGTTGGCCTCCCTACGCTACTTCGAGGACGAGTTCGTTGAGCACATCGTGGACAAGAAGTGTCGGGCTGGCTCTTGCCTGGCTCTGACACGGGCTCGCTGTACCAACGCCTGCCCGGCCGAGGTGGATGTGCCCAGTTACGTCTCTCTGGTAGCCCAGGGCCGCTACGCGGAGGCTCTGAAAGTTCACCGCCTCCGCAATCCCTTCGCCTTGATCTGCGGACGGGTGTGCCCTGCTTTCTGCGAGCCGAGCTGCCGCCGGGGCGACATTGATGAGCCCATCGCTATTCGGGCCATCAAGCGTTTCATGGCCGATCATGAGATCGAGAATCCGTGGACGCCGTCCATCCACGAGCCGGCCAAAGCGGAGAAGGTGGCTGTGGTCGGCGCAGGGCCAGCGGGACTGACGGCGGCACTGCGGTTGGCCCAGAGGGGCTACCAGGTCACCATCCTCGAGAAGCTCCCCGTCCCCGGCGGAATGATGGCCGTCGGCATTCCCGGATACCGCCTGCCTCGCGACATACTCAATGCCGAGATTGAGAACATTAAGCGCGCCGGGGTGAAGATCAGGTGCCATCAGGCGCTGGGCAAGGACTTTACCATTGACAGCCTGATGGACGAAGATGGTTACCAGGCAGTAGTGCTGGCCATCGGCGCACACGTCAGCCGCACACTGCGTATTGAGGGTGAGGACCTGAAGGGAGTCTACCACGGGGTGGACTTCCTGCGCGATATTGCTTTGGGCAACCCGCCTGAGGTGGCCGGCAAGCGGGTGGTCATCGTGGGCGGCGGTGATGTGGCCATTGACGTGGCCCGCTCGGCCTGGAGGCTGGGGGCTGGCGCGGTACACCTCGTCTACCGCCGCACGCACCAGGACATGCCCGCTCACAAAGAGGAGATCGCAGCAGCCGAGGCAGAAGGGACCATTTTCAGCTTCCACACCAACCCGGTGCGTGTGCTCGGCGAGAACGGCAAAGTGACGGGCGTTGTAGTGCAGAACCAGGTTCTAGGTGAGTTCGATCGCTCCGGTCGGCGGCGGCCTATGCCAGAGGAAGGCTCTGACCGTGTGATCGAGGCGGATGTGTTAGTGCCGGCCATTGGACAGGCCGTTGACCTCTCATGCATGGATGGCGCAGACATTGAGGCCAATCCCAACAGCACCATTACGGTCAATGGCGCGCTGCTCACCACTCGCCGTGGCGTCTTCGCCGCCGGCGACGCGGTAAGCGGTCCGGCGACGGTGGTCCAGGCCGTGGCCCAGGGCAACCAGGTTGCTATCCAGGTGGATCATTACCTGCGCACCGGCGAAGTGGAGAAAATCCCCGCGATACCCGGTTACGAGGTGATCGAGCAGCAGTTCAATCCAGAGGACTATGCTGACGCTCGTCGCCCGCAGATGCCCGAGTTACCCATCGCCAAGCGTCAGGGCAATTTCAACGAAATCGAGCTAGGGATGGATGAGACCGCCATTCGCGAGGAGTGCAAGCGGTGCCTGCGCTGCGATCTGGAATGGCTGGAGTCGATGGGCTTGGCCTTCGAGCCCACGCCTGAGCGGATCCTTGTCAAGGAAACCACGCTCTGAGCACGCTCCCAGACTGACGGAGCGAGAACCAAGAAGACACAGGTGTACAGACACCCATTGTCCCATTGTCCCATTGTCCCATTATCCCGATGTCACTGTTCCGTCCAATGACCGAAATGAGACGAAGTGCAGTTGTGGTACTAGTTGTTGACGATGATCCGGACTTCGTGGAAATCACTAGAATGATCCTGGAGGCTCGTGGCTACCAGGTCATCAGTGCAATGAATGGCGATCAAGCGCTGGCCAATATGCAGCAGGAAAGGCCCGACCTGGTAATTCTGGACGTGATGATGTCCTGTGTGCTCGACGGTCTGGGTGTGACTAGGAAGATGCAAGCTGATGCCGAACTCAGGGACATCCCCATCATCATGGTGACGTCCATTGCCAGCAGCCCCTACGCCGACATGTTCCCGACCGACGAGCATCTGCCCATTGATGCCTGGATATCCAAGCCTGTCCAGCCTGATGACCTCTTGAAAACCGTACAACAGTGTTTGACTAGGCCGGCTTCGCATTGAGGAGAGAATCATGGCTGCCAGGGCGATAGTTCTGGTGATTGATGACGACTTTGATTTCGTGGAGTTCGCCAGGATCGTCCTGGAATCGGACGGGTATGAGGTTCTCGCAGCAGGGCGAGCCGATGAGGGCTTGGCCCTGATGAGGCAGAGCCAGCCGAATCTGGTTTTGCTGGATGCAGTGATATCCTATACGTTCGATGGGCTCAACGTGATCCGGGAGATGCGAAACGATCCTCAGTTAGGGAGGATTCCTCTGATCTTGATCTCGGCCATCATCACCGGCGAGGAGACAGACCTCTTTCCCGAGGATGAGGACCAGACCTACGATTTGTTCATGTCCAAACCTATAGACCCTGCGGATCTACTCAAGCAAGTGGGCCAACTCGTAGCTCATCACCAAATGAGCCGACACAATACACGTTATGGAAAAGGAGCTGCTTGCGATGCTTGCTGAAGAACAGAAATCGGTACTGCACTCTGGGACACCCACCGAGAAGCAGGCCCGAAGGTCCATGCTGCTCACTGCGTTGTACATTGCTCAGGAGCAACACGGTTACCTGACCAAGGAGGCCCTGCGACGCGTGGCGGAGCGGTTGGGGCTTCCACTCAATGACGTGTACTCCACAGCCAGCTTCTATTCTCTATATCGGATGGAGACTGCCGGCCGATATGCCATCCAGGTCTGCGATGGGCTTTCCTGCCATTTGGCCGGCGGAGCGGATACGCTGACCGACTACATCCGGCAAGAGCTGGGAATCGAAGTGGGGGAGACCACCCCAGATGGGCTCTTTACCCTGCAGACGGTGGAGTGTGTGGCCTCCTGCGGCACGTCACCGGCCCTGCGCATCAATGATGAGCTCTATGAGAACATGACGCCGGACAAAGTGGACCGCTTGCTGGATCAGTTGGCTGGGAGGTAGAGCAATGGCATTCGAAAGGATCCTACTGCGCAACGTGGGCCGTCCTAACTCAGAGAAGATCGACACTTACCTCGAGCACGGTGGCTACCAGGCTCTGCGCAAGACCCTTCATGAGTATACCTCTGAGGATCTGATCGAGATGCTCAAGAAGTCGGGGTTACGAGGGCGAGGCGGAGCAGGCTTTCCTGCCGGGCTGAAGTGGAGCTTTATGCCCAAGGACTCCGATGTGACGAAGTACGTATGCGTCAACACCGACGAAGGAGAGCCAGGAACCTTCAAGGATAGACTCCTGGTAGAGCGGGATCCCCATTCCGTCATCGAGGGAGCCATTATCGCCAGCTACGCGGTGGGGGCCCACAGGGCCTTCGTCTACATTCGCGGCGAGTTCTTTCTGGGCGTGAAACGCTGGATGAAGGCCATTGATGATGCCTACGCCCGAGGGTTCCTGGGCAAGGATATCCTGGGCTCCGGCTTCGATCTCGATCTCTCCGTCCATCGTGGAGCGGGCGCCTACATTTGTGGCGAGGAAACAGCCATGCTGGAGAGCCTGGAGGGGAAACGGGGTGAGCCGCGACTCAAGCCGCCCTATCCTGCTCAAGTCGGCCTCTGGGGCCAGCCGACTCTCGTCCACAACGTGGAGACCTTGGCCTGCGTGCCTCACATCGTCCTCAGGGGGCCGGAATGGTTCGCCAGCATCGGCACTGAGGAGAGCAAAGGCCCCAAGATTTTCTGCGTCAGCGGCGATGTGCAGAGACCCGGCAACTATGAGTTGCCGCTGGGAACCACCCTGCGGGAGATAATATACGAGCACGCCGGCGGGATTAAAGGCGGCCGGAAGCTCAAGGCGATTGTCCCCGGCGGCGCCTCCACCCCCATGCTGACTTCCGAGCATCTGGACGTGCCGATGGCCTTCGAGACCTTGTCCAAGGCGGGGTCCATGCTGGGCACAGGAGGCATCACCACCATGGATGAGGATGCCTGTATCGTGGATGCGGCCCTTCGCCTGACCAGGTTCTTTGCCCACGAGTCATGTGGAAAGTGTACACCTTGCCGGGTGGGCACTCAGCGTCTGATGGGCATCTTGCAGCGCATCGAGGATGGGCATGGCCGGGAGGGGGACATAAACCGGCTGCTGGGCCTGTGTCATGGTATCATGGGGCACACCTTCTGCCCCATGGGCGACGCGGCCGTCAACCCCACCCTCTCCTCCATCAAGCACTTCCGGGAGGAATATGAGTATCATATCGAGCACCATCGGTGCCTGGCACCACTGCAGTAGAGCAACAGAGAGGAGATGGCAAAGGTGAGCAAGATCCTTGTCGTGGATGATGACCCTGATTTTGTGGAGAGCACTCGGTTGGTACTGGAGCCCCAAGGCTACGAAGTGATCAGCGCGGCCAATAGCGACGAGGGTTTGGCCAAAGTCCAGGAGGAAAAGCCAGACTTGGTGATTCTGGACGTCGTCATGACCAC
>DFBV01000225.1 GCA_002366755.1 Anaerolineales bacterium UBA3071 | reverse complement strand
TGCGCATCGGCAGAACTGCCCATCACTGCCGCCCACGCCTGAGGTGAGGCACGACCCAGTAAGGTCAGGTAGCCCCGGAAGATGATGAGCGCCAGCGAGTAGATGATGATAAGGGTCTTGTTGCGCCAGAGGAGTTGTACATCCTGCGCCGGCAGGAACAGCAGGCCGACGATGGCCAGCAGCCACATGGCCATGCCCAACCAGGGTACCGGGCTGGGGAACAACAACGAGGCGACGATCCATAACCCCGCAGTCACGCCTGTCAGTACCTGGTGCTGTCGCAGCACTGGCGCTCTCTCAGGACTGGGACGCAAGCTGCGTCCTGGCATGAACTGCGTCCGCTTGATTGCCTGCGGGTCGAACACGAAGGCGATGGCGGCGGCACAGAGCAGAGAGAGCAGCAAGGGCAACTGGCCGATCAGGAAGTAGGCGATCAACAGAAGACCATTGATCATCCAGATGGTGCTATCCAGGAGCCCTTGCCCGATGGCGTTTATGATGTCCACGGTCGACTATTCGACTAAGCGCGCATCGTGCATCCACACCTTGAGGTCTCGATGCGCTTCCAGTTCCCGAGGCAGCGTGCGATTGACCCAAATGATCTGTCCGCCGACGTTAGCCCGCACGTTGCGGCAGGTGCCGGGGCACACGAAGCGCGTGCCCGTGGTGCGGAAGAGAGCTACCACATCGTAGACGCCTGGGTCGACGAAGGGCACGTAGGTGGTCTCCATCTGCACGACGGCGTGTTCGTCAGCGTCGATGTAGTTGTCGGTGATGGCAAAGTATTGCGTCTGCGTCAGGTCCCACTCCGGCTGGACGATGTAGGCGTTGGGATAGTGCGTGCGCAGCTCGCCCATGATCCAGGCCCGGCTCTCGCTGTTGAGAATGGCCTTGAATTCCCACTCGAACGCCGGCATTAGGACCAGGGGGTCAGGGACTGCCTGGTAGCGGATCACCCAAACGGTGCTGGTCCCCTCGTTCCAGTTAGGGTCGCCGGGGTGGTCTGCCGAACCATCGCCGTCCACATCGTAGTCGCAGCCGTCCCAATCCGCAGGCGGGGTGGCCGAGTGGATACACTTCTCCTCATTCTGCTCTAGCTCGTAGGTGTAGACCACCGGTGGGACGCGGACGGTCAGATAGACATCGGCTCCTCGATCCTCAGGATCCTGATGGATGACCACAGCGTTGCGCACCTCGTCGCCGAAATCGATCTCCATGAACGGCGGGCCGGTGGGTGGTCTTGGGCCCACGGGAGGACCAGGAGGAGGTCCTGGCGGCTCGGGGGGTACCGGTGGATCGGGAGGTACTGGCGGATCGGGAGGTCCCGGTGGATCGGGAGGCCCCGGTGGATCGGGAGGCCCCGGCGGGTCAGGCGGAGGAGTCTCCGGCGGTGGCGGTGTTACGGGCGGTGTGCTCGGTGGCGGTGGCGTCAGCGTACCTGGCGGCGGCGGTGTTGTGGGCGGTGTGCTCGGCGGTGTTGCGGGCGGAGTGCTCGGCGGCGGCGTGGTGGGCGTGCCATCTTCCCTGGTGGGCTCAGGCGTGCCATCCTCTCTGGTAGGCTCAGGTGTAGCGCCGTCATCGTCGTCGTCGCCAGGGCCACCAATACCATCACCAGAGATTGGGATGTCTGGGATGATGTCGGGTGGGTCCACATAAGGCATCCAGACCCAGTTGGGCCAGTCGGGGGGCTCATCGCCGCATAGGCCGGTCAGCATGCACCAGTAGCCATTGATGCTGTTGCCGATGCTGCCCCACATGTCGTCCAGAACCACGCCCTCAGCAGTGTCCGCATTCTCGGTGAAGAGAGCGTTGTAGTCGCCGACGTAGATCATGTGCAGGTTGCCGTTGCTGTCCTGCACGACCCAGTAGCGGGTCGGGTCGCCGGTGGGTCCGGTGGTCTCGCCCACAGTAAGGACCTCGAACTCCAACCACTCGCCGGTCATCTCGTGCCAAATGAAGCTGAGGTACTCGCCGGGATCCATGGTGTCGGGTGGTGGCGCTTCCTCGCCCATGGCCTGCGCCAAAGGTTCATCTGCACCAAGCACAGCACTGCCTGGCTGCGCGGCCGCATCGGGGCGACTCGCCCCACTGTCACCTGCACCCGAGGCCTGGGGCGCTCCATTGCGCTGACCTGGGAGAACCGTGCCGGCTTGAGGGCCAGGGGGCAACTGCTGTCGTCCGCCTGTCTCCCACTCCCCCACGGCGGGCGGGGGCGCGGGGGGGCGATACGACGCTGGCTTATCCCACCACTTGTCTCCGCCTGTCTGCGTGCGTACACGCACAGGCAGGCCTGTCTGCGTGCGTACCTGCCTGTCGCGCGGTTGCACAGGCAGACGCACAGGCAGGCCTGCCCCCTGCGCCAGCACGCTGGCAGGAGCCAGTAGGAGAGAGGCGATGCTCACGATACTGAGCAGGTGAAAGAAACGACATGTGTTCATAGCGAAACTCCTCCTGAATGTGTGAGTTGCTCGTTCGTTATTCCGTCTGTTCCTTGCACCCTTGTGGGTCAACAAGTCGAGTGAGGAAGCGAAGGGCCAATGGCTGATTACTCCGGTGCGTCGAGAATCGTCATGATCTGGCTGACCTTCCAGGCGTCGCCATCTCGGTGAAGCAGGATGCTGGTGTGTGCCGCATACTTGCCCGGCGCCTTGGTGGGATGGGCTCGCAGATCCACCGTCATCTCGATGCGGTAGAGGGCCTTGTCCTCGCCTACGTCGGCATCTTCTCTCACAGGGGCGCTGGTCTCCAGCACCGACATGGCGATCTGGCCTTCGCCGTAGAAAGCTTGGTAGCGTTCCTGCTCTTGCCGCAGGAGGGCCAGGAGTTGCGAGGTCAGATCATCGGCGTACTGCTCGGGATGCCGGCGGAGCAGGACATCGCTGGCGTCCGCCTGGGCCACGCGTGCCACTAGCTCGACAGCGGCGGCTTTGGCCTTGGCCTCGGCTGCTCTCCGCATTCCGTCGCGGATGGTGAAGCCGGCGCCGATCAGGATCAGAACCAACAGCACAGCGCCGAGGATGTTCCGGGTTCTTTGCGAGAACCAAGGTTTGGACTTTTCAGACATGCTTGCCTCCTTTGTGATAAATAGCACAAGGCTGGACAACAAAAAACGCCCACGGGTCGCAGGGCGCTGCATCGCAGCTCGAACTGCGGCCTTGAGGGCGTCACAGGATCCCCGTGGGTGTGAGAACTCTCACAGGCTCAGAAAACAAAAAAAACGACCATACAGGTCGCAGGGCGTAGCGAAGCTACTCGAACTGCGGTCTGAGGGTCGTCACAGGGCGCTGACAGAAGTCGTCAGCAGGCTAGCGTTTGAAGGGACTACGCTAGGTCGTCACAGGTAAGATATTAGGTTGGTAAAGCTTGGTGATGATGTGGTTCACCAGTCGGCAGTATAACGCACTTGTTCCCCTCGCGCAAATCGGCTATCGAGGTCACACAGAGCATAGCACAACTGTTCAAGGCGCGCAAATCGACGACTCGAGTTATGCGAGGGGGGACGCCACCTGCCGAGGCATAACTGCTTCAACAGGTGGTGTTGTCTCCTCTGGGTACGCTCAGTCGAGGGCGAAGAGCTGCACAGCATACCAGCGCGCGAGGCTGCGATAGACTACACCTACACCGATGCGCTGGTACCCTGGGTGCAAGATGTTAGTCCGGTGGCCTTCGCTCAAGAGCCAGCCATTGGTGACGAGCTGGTCAGGAGCTGATTTGGGCCAGTTTAGATTGAGGCCCGCTGAGACTTGACCGGCATTCTCACCGTAGCGGTTGGGGTCCAAGCCATGACGGCGCAAAGCCGCGGTTTTGCCTTGATGGCTAAAATCACTTGTGACCTCCCGTGCTCGCTCCCGCGCCACCTCCATGAGCAACGGATCGACAGTCAACTCGTGCAAGCCCTGCTCCCGCCGCGCCTCGTTGGTCAGGCGGATGATCTCCTGCTCCACCTGGCGCATCTGCTCCTCCGTAGGTACCGGGGACTCAACACGGCGATCCGCAGGTGGGGGCGGACTACCACCCCCCGGTCCGACGTTCAGCACCCACCCCACCCGGATCAGACCAGGGTCGTCTCGCAGGGAGGGGTACGTCCCCTCGTTCAGGCGCACCAGGGCGTCTGTGGTCGTGCCGTTCCGTGCAGCGATGGCCGACAAGCTGTCGCCGGAACGAACGATATGGGTGTCGCCGGTAGACTGAGCAGCGCAGGCGACGGTCAGGGCCAGGATCAGTACCAAGCCCAACAGCGTGTGCTTGTGTTTCATCGCGACCTCCTTTAGTTGCCCGTCCCAATGACGGGACCAGACCGTCGCTATGCTACCCACCTTTCCTCTCCCGCTCGTAGAACTCCAAGCTAACTTCAGGGATCAGCCAGCCATGCCCCTCGATCTTCAGCGCCCCCGACAACCGGCCCATACGGCAGTACCTGGCCACCAGCGTGCGGTGGATGCCCAACCGCTGAGCCACCTCGGGAACGGTCAGCAACCGCAGGGGAAGGATCTCCTGCCATCTCTGGAAGAGATCTCCCGTCTCGTCACCCCAGGCCCGCAGCTCCCACAACGTACGGCCAGCCTGGTGAGTCCAGACGATGCCCTGCGCCCTACCCTCCAGCTCGTTACGCCGCATAGGCGTGATGGTCTGGGGACGCTCGACGAAAAAGGTTGAGCCGATCCAGACCAGCGCCCCGGCAGGGCGCAATTGGCCCAACGAAGCGCCAGCAACGGGGGTGACCTGAAGAACCAGGGCACCAATCTCCAGCCGCCACTTGTTTTCTTTCTGCTCAAAGGTGACAATCATGAACTGCCTTCCCACTATCCGTTAGGGCGCATCCCCGCCATGGGCTGCCCGATATGCGCCCTAACAGACAGGGCAGGCTCAACTGCGTCGCTTCGCCTTTGGCCAGCTCGCTTGACCCGCCTCTGCCAGCCTCCAATAGCCGTCGCAACTCCTCTTCCCCTGGATTCTGCATTTAGGGCATACGGCCCCTCTGCCGGCCCCCTGTATACCCCAAATGCGGGAAGCGAGGGGCAGGGGCAACCTCTGAACAAGGGCAGGCTGCCGACGTTGCACGGCCACCTGCTCTGGCCTTGCCTCCCCTGTGGGCCGAGGCCCGGCGAGCTACCAACCGCTCAGCCAAGGCACTGTACCGCTTGGCTACCTTGTTGTTACGGATGGCCATGCCCAGGGCCTTCTTTTGCCCTACAATCACCACCACCTGCTGCGCACGGGTGATGCCCGTATAGAGGAGGTTGCGCTGCAGCAGCACGTAGTGGGCGCTCATCAGGGCCATCACCACTACCGGATACTCCGATCCCTGAGACTTGTGGATGGTGCTGGCAAAGGCGTGCTTCAAGTCCAACCGGATCTCCTGCAGGTCATAGACATGTACGACGCTGTTGATCGAGACCTCGATGGTGCTCTCCTTGGGGTGCACGGCGACGACGTAGCCGATGTCGCCGTTGTAGACCTCTTTCCGGTAGTCGTTGCGCACCTGCATCACCCGGTCGCCGGAGCGGAAGATGCGGTCGCCCACGGTGAGCTGTGCTACACCCGGCGAGGCGGGATTGAGCGCCTCCTGCAGGCGGCGGTTCAGCTCGGCCACGCCGGCC
>DFBV01000212.1:1324-3139 GCA_002366755.1 Anaerolineales bacterium UBA3071 | reverse complement strand
GTTCGGCTTCCCGCTGAGCTACTGGAGCGACGTGCTGGAGGTCACAGTAGGGGCGGATTTCAAACCCGCCCCTACGGCGGCGACCCCCGACTCGCCAATGCGCTGCGATCGATCTTGAGCAAACAGGACGACCAGGGGTGCTGGACGCTGGAGTACGGGCGGGTTTCAAACCCGCCCCTACTCAACGGCAAGAAAAGGGCTGACATCGAAGTGAAGAAGAAGCCCAGCAAGTGGGTCACCTTGCGCGCCCTGCGTGTCCTGAAGCGTGCCGCTTAGGCGCAGGCAGCGGTCTGAGAGAGCCATGGAACGAGCGGAAAAGGACCGGAACCTGCGCGTCGTCGCTGCCAGTCACTTCATGACTGGCCTGTTCAGCAGCATGACGCAGGCTGTGTGGCAGCCCTTCGTGCTCAGCCTGGGCGCCCCCATGAGCACTTTGGGCTTGCTGGAAAGCCTGGGCGGGGGGAGGGGAGTGGTGACCGCCCTCATCCAGCCCATCGGCGGCTGGCTCTCCGACCGCCTGGGGCGAAAGCCCTTCATCGTCCTGGGCAGCTTGGCGGGCTTCCTGGCCATCTGCTTCTACGTGCTGGCTGCCATCTCCGTTGATTGGCGGTGGCTGCTGCCGGGAATCATCCTGTTGGGGGCTGGTCTGGTTTCCCGCCCGGCTGTGCACTCACTGATCGCCGAGTCGACACCAGCCAGCCGCCGCGCCATGGCCTACAGCATCCTGATGGTCGCTTGGATCGCGCCGGGCATCTTCGCTCCCACCTTGGGCGGGTTCATTGCCGACCGCTGGGGCTTCACCCCCGTCTTCCTGTCGCGCTTGGGCCTGGAAGGACTGCGCCTGCTGCTGTTGCTCCTGCTGCTGAAGGAATCCCTGAATGAGGCCAGCGGGGTGGTCTCCTGGGGCGAACTGAAGGGGGTGTTGGTCAGAATGGTCTGGCCTCCCAAGGAGCTGCGTGGCCTCTATTGGGCCCTGACCGTAGACGTTTTCGTCTGGGGACTGGGAAGTGCGCTCATCTTCGGCATGTTGAGCGAGAGCTATGGTTTCACCACTGTCCAACTGGGAGTGATGTCCGGCCTGTTCTCCGCTGTCTGGGCCATCACGCAACTGCCCATCGGCAAGCTGGTGGACCGCTGTGGCTGCAAGCCTTTCCTGGTTCTCTCGGAGGCTATGGGCATCTTCCTCCTAGCTGGATGGCTGTTCAGCAAGAGTTTCGTGGCCTTCGCCGCCCTGCACGCTTACTTTGGCCTCCTCGCCGCTACCTGGGTGCCGGCTCAGCAGGCCCTCTTGGCCAACAGCGTCCCCGCCAAGCAACGTGGCGAGGCTGTGGGGCGGCTGTCTGCCTTCCGAGGGCTGTTCTCCTTTCCTGCGCCCTACATCGGCGGCCTGCTCTACGACCGCTTCGGATTTCAGGCTCCCATCCTGGCCAACCTGGTGGGCACTGTCGTCGCCCTGGTGACCATCATCGTGATGGTGAAGGAACTGACTCCAGCGGAGTCCACCCCGCCTGCCTGAGGCCTGCCTGTCCCCGCGCAACCGGCCCGCGGGATTTGACAAGAATCGGTTCTTCTGGTATAGTAGTAGTTGTTAGTCTAACGACTACTACTCCCGCGGGGGTCAAGAGTCATGAACAACACCCAGGTCGTTGCCCGCCTGCAACGGTTGGGCTTCTCGGAATACGAGGCCAAGTCTTACGTCGCTTTGCTCAGGGAGAGCCCCGTCACGGGTTACCAACTCGCCAAGGCCTCCGGCGTTCCCCGCTCCATGATCTACGAAGTCCTGGGCAAACTCACCGCCCGTGGCGCGGCGATGAC
>DFBV01000212.1:0-1221 GCA_002366755.1 Anaerolineales bacterium UBA3071 | reverse complement strand
GGAGATGATCGGCCAGGCAAGGGCCCGCATCTATCTGGCCCTCCTGCCGGTCACATTCCCCACCCTGCGTCCTGTGCTGGAAGAGGCCATCGGACGCAGAGTGCGGGTGGTGCTCTATACCACGAGCGAACTCGACCTACCTGGCGGCCGCGTGGTCGTCGCTCACGTGTCCGAAGAGACGCTGGGCCAGGCCAGGGGGCTGGGGTTGGTGCTGGTCATTGACGGGGAGGAAGTCTTGATCGGCGAGTGGCTGACGGCCACCCAGGCCCGCGCTTCCTGGACTGGCAGCCCGCTGCTGGTCTTCATCGCCGAGCACCATCTGCGAACGGACCTCTACCTGCCCCAAATCCTGGCCCTCCTGGGTGATCGGGCGCTGGACCTCATCAGGGAGGAGGATCGGGAACTGTTCGCCCGCGCCCTGGAGAGCCACATAAACAGCTAAAGGAAGGAGGCAACTATGTCTGAAGAAACTGTTTTAATGGCCCAGGGATTGAAAAAGTCCTACGGCAAAGTCCGCGCGCTGCGGGGCGTTGACCTGGAAGTGCCGCGCGGCGCGATCTTTGGCTATCTCGGCCCCAACGGAGCCGGCAAGACGACGACCATCCGTTGCCTGCTGGACCTGATCCGCCCCGACAGCGGCACCGTGCGCGTGCTGGGTATAGACCCCCAGGCCGACCCGGTGGCGGTGCAGGCGCGCACCGGCTACTTGCCGGGGGAACTGCAAGTGGACCCTAATATGATGGTTGAAGGCGCGCTGCGCTATTTCAATGCCCTGCGGGGAAACAAGGCAGATTGGGGCTTCGTGCGTCAGCTCACCGAGCGTCTCGATCTCCCTCTCAAGCCCCCTATCAAGAACCTCTCGCATGGCAACAAACAGAAGGTCGGTGTTGTGCAGGCCCTGATGCACCGCCCGAAACTGCTCCTGTTGGATGAGCCTACGCTCGGCCTCGACCCGCTGATGCAGCACGAAATCTACCGCTTGCTAAGGGAGGCCCAGGCCGACGGGGCCACGGTCTTCTTCTCCTCTCACATCATGAGCGAGGTAGAGGCGGTGGCGGAGCGCGTGGCCATCATTCGGAAGGGCGTGATCGTGGAGGTGGCTGAGACTGCCTCGCTCATTAACCGCGCCCTGCGGCGCGCCAGAATCCGCTTCAAGCAGGCGGTGGATATCACCCCGCTGGCGAGCCTACCTGGTGTCACGGTGCTCTCGCAGGATGATAG
>DFBV01000077.1:2357-3707 GCA_002366755.1 Anaerolineales bacterium UBA3071 | reverse complement strand
GTCGTATTGGTGATCGCTGACCACCGGATCGTCAAGCACGTAGTAGCGATAGTTGTGGAAGCGGATCTGCTTGCGCAGCTCGGCAATGCGTCTCTCTACCTTCTTCTTGGCCATACACGATAACCTCCGTTCGAAGATCGTGATGCGTGTTGCGACTCTACTGAAACAACAGCCAGACTCGCCACAGAGGCACAGAGGGCACGGAGATTTCCAAGGTGTCTCTCAAGGATCTATGTCTCTTACGCTTGCTGGTGAACAACTTCGAGTTGCGCCTTGGTTTTTCCTCTGTGTACTCCGTGTCTCCGTGGCTGAATGACCTTTTTCAGGGGAGTCGTGTTGCGTGTTGCGCATTCCGTCTACGGTTCCAAAGCTCGGGTTTCCAGCAGCGCCTGAATGCCGGCCAGGATGTTGGCCTCCGACTTGGCTCCCAGGCCGGGCAGCTTTCGCAGTTCGCCCGCCTGGGCAGCGGCTTTCACCTCGGAGATGCTGGTGAGACCAGCCTCCTGCCACAGCAGCCGCACCCTCTTGGGCCCCACGTCGGGGATAGCCAGCATGTCCACCACACCTGGCGGCACCTGCGCCTGCAAGCGCTCGTAGTAGTCAAGCCGGCCCGTGCGCAACAGCTCGTCGAGCTTCCTCGCCAGCGCCTCGCCCACGCCGGGGATGTCCCGCAACTGGCCTGCCCGCCAGAGCTCGGCAACATCCTGCCCCAGCGTTTCGATGTTGTCGGCCGCGCGGCGATAGGCCAGCACGCGGTAGCGATCCTCGCCCAGGATGTCCAGCATGTCGCCGATGCGCCGCAGCAGCTCGACCACCTGCTCATTCGTCCACACTCGCTCGGTCATGGTCTCCCTCCCGTCTCAGCGCCGACATTATACTCGCTTTTGCCAACGTTGACAACGTGAGACTGCCTTGACAAAAGCGACGCTTTGCCGTATCATTGGGCCTGTAGCAGATGGCTGATGGCAGATAGCGAATGGCGGACGGCGAATAGCCGATAGTTCGGAGAGGGTAGGACGCTGGCGTGAGCACATTGACTACTCCCTGGAGCAGATTCCGCCGGTGCAGCCTGGTCGGGCAGGCCAGGCCGAACTGGGTGGCGGCGGCCGGCCTGCTGGCACTGGGGCTTCTCCTCGCCCTGGCCCCACTTGAAATGACGCTGGCACTGCTGGTGGGCGGCGGTCTGGTGCTGCTCATCCTGCTGCGACCGGTGGTTGGTCTCGGCCTGCTGGCACTGATCCTCCCCTTCAGCCAGGTGCAGCAAGTATCGCTGGCTGGCGCACAGTTAGGCGTGGCGGAAGTGCTGCTGGCGCTGACGCTGACCGCGTGGCTGCTGCGCATGGCCGCCCG
>DFBV01000077.1:0-2331 GCA_002366755.1 Anaerolineales bacterium UBA3071 | reverse complement strand
CGCATCCGCCCCTGCTGCTCCCCTTCCTGGCCTTCATCGGCGCGCAACTGCTCTCGCTCTTGGTTAGCCTCTCGCTGCGGGAGAGCTTGCCCGAATTGCTGAAATGGGTAGAGATGCTGGTCCTCTATCTCTTCATCGCCAGCGAGGTGGAGCGGCGCCATGTGCCTTGGATCATCGGCGCGACGCTGGTGGCCGGGAGCGCGCAAGCCCTGTTAGGAGCCTACCAGTTCCTGCGCCAGGCCGGCCCGGAAGCATTCGTCCTCCTGGGGCGGTTCATGCGCGCCTACGGCACGTTCAGCCAACCAAACCCCTACGCTGGCTACCTGGGGCTGATCGCTCCGCTGGCGTTGAGCTTGGCGCTGTGGGCGCTGGGCCGCACGTGGGAGGGAGTGCGACGCGGCCCGCGCAAGTTGCCGCCGGATATGACACGCCGCTGGCTGGCAGTCGGCTTCTTCAGCGGGATCACGGCACTGCTGATCGCTGGCATTGGCATGAGCTGGTCGCGGGGCGCGTGGCTGGGCCTGGCGGCCAGCGCGGTGGTTGTGAGCGCGCTGCGCAGCCGCAAAGCAGCGACGGTCTTCGCACTGCTGGTGGTTCTCGTCGCTGCCTTGGCCATCCTGGGCAGCTTCGGGCCTTTGCCGACTGCGCTGAGCAGCCGCCTGGCTGATCTTGGAGAGTACATCCAGTACACCACTGACCCCAGATTGGCTACCGTGGAGATCACTGACGCCAACTTCGCCGTGGTGGAGCGGGTGGCCCACTGGCGAGCGGCGTGGGGCATGTTCAGCGATCACCCCTGGCTGGGCGTGGGCATCGGCAATTTCAGCGCGGCCTACGCTGCCTATGCTCTGCCCCACTGGAGCAATCCGCTGGGCCATGCACACAACATATACCTTCACTTCCTGGGCGAAACAGGGCTTCTGGGACTTGCCGCGTATCTGCTGCTCTGGCTGGTGGCCGTGGTGCGAGTATGGCGAGCCCGCACGGCCACTGATGACTATACGAGAGCCATCACCATCGGCGTCCTGGGCGTCATAGCCCACCTGACTATACACAACCTTGTGGATAACCTGTACGTACAGGGCATCTACCTGCATCTGGCGATTCTGCTGGGCATGGTGGAAGCCCGAAGCCGGTAGATTGGTACACTGGTACATTGGTACATTGGTAGAGGGAATGCCGTTTTGACCAAACTTCTCGGGCTCGCTCGCAACAACTCCAAGGAGATCAACCGCTTCCTGAAGTTCGCCACCGTCGGTGCGGTCGGCACAGTGGTGGACTTCAGTGTGCTCAATGTACTCATCCAACTGGCAGGTTTGTCCAAGCTATGGGCCAACACCTGTTCGTTCACAGCGGCGGTCATCAGCAATTTCGTCTGGAACCGGCTGTGGACGTTCCCCGAATCGCGGGAGCGCCCGCTTCTCTCGCAGCTCAGTCAGTTCGCTCTGGTCAACGTCTTCGGGCTGGCTATCAACCAGGCCATCTTCCTGGGCCTCGACCGGTTTGTGTTGGGTGAGACTGGCATGCTGGCAGCGCCCATGTCGAGCCTGGCAAGCGGGCTGGGGATTGCCCACTTCACACTGGCCTTCAACCTGGCCAAGGCCGTCGCCGTCATGATCGTGCTCTTCTGGAACTTCGGCGCCAACAGACTCTGGACGTATCGCGGATTGTAACTATGCGCATCGCCATTGACTACACCTCCGCCATACGCCAAAAAGCCGGCATCGGTCGCTACACGAGAGGGTTGGTCAACGCCCTCATGAAGTTGGACGCGGAGAATGAATACGTTCTGCTGGTGGTAGGGAAGGTGCGAGAGGCACGAGGCAACACGGAACACGCAACCCGCAACACGAAACCAGGACGGCATCCTGCATCCCTACCACCGAACTTCCGCATCCGCCACATCCCTCTGCCCCATCGCCTGCTGACCATCCTGTGGCACCGCTTGCATCTGCCGTTGCCGGCGGAGCTGTTCGTTGGCCCCGTGGATATCTTCCATTCGCCCGACTTCGTGCTGCCACCGCTGCGCCGCGCCCGCGGCCTGATCACCGTCCACGATCTGGCCTTCCTGCGCGTGCCCGAGTGCGCCGATCCGGGTTTGCGCGCCTATCTCACCACCGCCGTGCCCCGCTCCATCGCCCGCTCCGACCGCATCCTGGCCGATTCGTTGAGCACCAAGCGGGATCTGATGGAGCTGCTGAACGTGCCGGGAAAGCGCATCAGCATAGTACCAGCCGGCGTCGAACCGCGCTTCCGCCCCATTGAGGACGAAGGAGAGCTGGAACGAGTACGTCGCCGCTATTCGCTGGACGAACCGTTCATCCTCAGCCT
>DFBV01000026.1 GCA_002366755.1 Anaerolineales bacterium UBA3071 | reverse complement strand
CCCGCCGGCCCGGCGCCGATGACGGCCACCTTCTCTGTTTTGGGCTCCTCCAGTTGCGGCGGCGTCCAGGGCTGTTCGATCTCGTGGTCAGCCATAAAGCGCTTGATCTGGCGGATGGCGACTGGCTGGTCCAACTCGACGCGGCGACACTTGATCTCGCAGAAGGCCGGGCAGACGCGGCCACAGGCCAGGGCGAAGGGATTGCGCCTCCGGTGGACCTCCAGCGCCTCAGCGTAGCGGCCCTGGGCGACGAGGGAGACGTAGGAGGGCACGTCCACCTCGGCAGGGCACGCGTTGCTGCATTTGGCCCGCACCAGCGGTGTACAGACGCCGGCCGGGCAGCGATGCTCTCGGATGTGGGCCTCGTACTCGTCGCGGAAGTAGCGGATGGTGGTCAACACCGGGTTGGGCACCGTCTGCCCCAGGCCGCACAGCGACGAGGCTTTGACCTCCTGCGCTAACTCTTCCAGGTATTCGATGTCGCCCGGCTGGCCCTGCCCGGCGCAGATACGCTCCAGCGTGGAGAGCATGGCCTTCGTCCCCACGCGGCAGGGCACGCATTTGCCACACGATTCCTCCTGCGCGAAGTTCATGAAGTAGCGGGCCAGGTCCACCATGCAGGTGTCTTCGTCGGTGATAACCAGGCCGCCGGAGCCCATGATGGCCCCCAGGCTGGTCAACGACTTGTAGTCAATGGGCACGTCCAGGTGCTCGGCCGGGATACAGCCGCCCGACGGCCCGCCGATCTGCGCTGCTCTGAAGGCTTTCCCACCGGGGATGCCGCCGCCAATCTCGTAGATCAGTTCCCGCAGGCTGATGCCGATGGGCACTTCGACCAGTCCGGTGTTGCGGATCTTGCCCACGAGCGAAAAGATGATCGTGCCCTTGCTATCCTCAGTCCCCACCTCCGCGAACCAATCGGCCCCTTTGACTACAATCAACGATACGTTGGCCCAGCTCTTGACGTTATTGATATTGGTGGGCCGGCCCCACAACCCGCTCTGAGCGGGGAAGGGCGGGCGTGGGCGTGGCTCGCCGACCCGCCCCTCAATGGACGCCATCAGCGCCGTCTCCTCGCCGCAGACAAAGGCCCCGGCTCCCATGCGAATTTCAATGTCAAAGTCAAAGCCTGATCCCAGGATGTTTTCGCCCAGCAGGCCGTATTCGTGCATCTGCTCCAGGGCAATTTCCAGGTGTTTGACCGCCAGCGGGTACTCGGCCCGGATGTAAACAAAGCCATGCGTTGCGCCGATAGCATAGGCGCCGATGATCATTCCCTCCAGCACGCTATGGGGGTTACCCTCCAGAATACTGCGATCCATAAAAGCGCCCGGGTCTCCCTCGTCAGCGTTGCAAATGACGTACTTGACGCCGCCGGGAGAATTGCGGCAGAACTGCCATTTGAGGCCGGTGGGGAATCCGGCGCCGCCGCGCCCTTGCAGCCCTGAACGCTTGACCTCCTCGATCACGCCTTGGGGGTCCATCCGGTGGAGCGCCTTGCTGAGCGCGGCATAGCCACCGGCGGCTATGTAATCCTCGATGCGCGTCGGGTCAATTTGTCCGCTAAGGGCCAGCGTGCGGCGCATTTGCCGAGTATAGAAGGGCAGTTCCTGCTCGTGGATGATCGCTCGTTCGGTCCCCGGTTCCACAAACAACAGCCGCTCAATCACCTGACCGCCCACTACGCTTTCGTCTACAATGCGAACCGCATCCTCGACGCCGACATGGGTGTAAGCGATACCATCGGGGTCCAGCGTCACCAGCGGTCCCTGTTCGCAAAAGCCCGGACAACCGGTGGCGACGACCTCGACTTCGGACGCCAGTCCTAGTCTGTCCAGTTCATGGCGCAGATTTGCCATCACCTGGCGGCTGCCGAGAGCGCGACAGCCAGTGCCGTCACAGACACGGATGCGGCGGCGGTTGGGGTCTACTGCGGCGACCAATCGTTGACGCAACGCCTCCAGGTCGGCCGGCGACGCGAGTCGTTTCCTTGCCGTTTCTGCCATCGCCTACACCTCCTCCTGGTATGCTTGCTCAATCTGCAGGAGCAACTGGTCGGCCTTCCGCTCGCTCATCTGACCATGGTATTGTCCATCCGTAACGACAATCGGGCCAAGGGCGCACGCGCCTAGGCAATTGACCGTTTCCAGGTAGTAGTTCCAATCAGGCGTGCTTTCCCCAGCTTTGATCCCTAGCTTGTTCTCAAGATGGGTCAGCACTCGCTGGGCGCCGCGCACGTGGCAAGCTGTGCCCACGCAGACGCATATCTCGTGCCGTCCGCGCCGTTCCAGGCTGAACGCATTATAGAACGTAGCCACGCTATAGACCTGGCTGAGGGGGATACCCACCCTCTCACTAACCAGAATCATCACATCCCGGGGCAGGTAGCGGTAGCGGGCCTGCATCTCTTCCAGGATGGCAATGAGTGCCCCGTCGCCGCCGTCGCAGTGATGGCCGATGATCTCGTCAACCTCTCTGACTGAATAGTCCATAAGTTGGCTCCTGTGTGTAACGTGGACAAAGCAGTGTCGTGAGTTGCTTACCTGTTTCTGGGCAACAAAAAAACCCGTATCACGTCATTGTGTCGGGTATCCGAATAATCCTCCCGGCATGGCCGAAAGGTTTGTTTGCGAGAGGCATGAAAGCCCCGATGCACTTCTTTGTGGACGGGTATGACATACAGGATTGCTGCCGTATCCAGTGGGGCAGGTGCAGCGAAAACTCCAAAGAGCATGGGGGAGATTCCCCTCTTTTCACTCTGCCCTCGCTTGCGCACAACCACCGCCCAAGCCGGGGCAGATTGTACCACAAGGCCAATGAAAGGTCAAAACGCAAACGCCATTTGCGTGCAGAGTAGAGACAGGCCCGTAGTGCGCCACGGAGCGGAGCAGAGTGGCGCGAAACCGCACTCCGCTGCGCTCCGTGCGTGACTACGAACCCAATGTGATAATGTCAAAGTAGTCGCATAGTCAGGCGGTCAAGTGATT
>DFBV01000019.1 GCA_002366755.1 Anaerolineales bacterium UBA3071 | reverse complement strand
GTGGAAGGCGCAACGACCTTGATCCCCGGCACGTTCATGAACAGGGCTTCCAGGCTCTGGCAGTGCTGCGCCGCCGCGCCGGTTCCCGATCCGGCTGGAGCACGCACGACCATAGGGATGCTGGCCTTGCCCCCGAACATGAAGCGAATCTTGGCTGCCTGGTTGACCAACTGGTTCATGGAGATGGTGATGAAGTCCATGAACATGATCTCGGCGATGGGCCGCATGCCCATCAGCGCCGCACCCGTCGCCGCTCCGACGATGGCCGCCTCGGAGATGGGCGTCTCCCGTACGCGCTCAGGGCCGAACTCTTCCAGCATGCCCCGGGACGCGCCAAAGGCTCCGCCGTACACGCCGACGTCTTCTCCCATGAGGAAGACCTCTGGGTCGCGCCGCATCTCTTGAACCATGGCCTCCCGCACAGCTTCCAGATAGGTGATCTCTCGTCTTCCGTTGCCGCTCATGGCGCATACACCTCATCTTCCATGTTCTCCGGCGATGGCTCGGGGAACGTGAGCGCTTCCTCGGCAGCACGATCAACTGTAGCCTGGGCCTCCATGTCAATGGCTTCTGCCTCTTCCCTGGTCATCACACCGGCTTCCACGAGCGTCTTTTTGAAACGCTTAATGGGGCACAGCTTCTTCCATGTATCTATCTCTTCCTGCGTGCGGTAGAGATTGCGGTCGCTCTTCGAGTGCCCTCGCCAGCGATAGGTCACGTTCTCCACAAGCACAGGCCCCTTGCCGGATCGCGCGTGCTCGATGGCGGCTGTGATCGTTTGATAGACGGCCAGCACGTCGTTGCCGTCCACCGTTTCACCAGGGATGCCGTAGGAGCAGGCGCGCGTCGAGACGCGCTCGATGTTCATGGACCTGCGCACGGACATGGACATGCCGTACTGGTTGTTCTCGCAGATGAACACCACAGGCAGATCCCAGATGGAAGCCATGTTCAGCGACTCGTGGAACTCGCCCAGGTTGGCTGCTCCATCTCCGAAGAAGCAGAGGAGAACCTGGTCAGATCGGCGCATCTGCAGCGCCAAGGCGATGCCCACCGCCGTCGGAATGCCGCTGCCCACTACCCCTGTGGCCCCCAGATTCCCGCCCGGGATGTCGGCAATGTGCATTGAGCCTCCGCGTCCATGGCAGTACCCTGGTTCCTTACCCAGGAACTCGGCCATCATCAGTGTGATGTCAGCGCCCTTGGCGATGGTGTGGCCGTGGCCCCGATGATGGTGAATGATCAGATCGTCCGACCTCAGCGTGGCACTGCTGCCCACTGCCGACGCCTCCTGTCCTATGGACAGATGCATCGTGCCGTGCACCAGGCCGCGTATGTATAACTCCTCGGCCTTCTCCTCGAAGTACCGAATCTCGCACATCTTCTGCAGCATCCAGGCCAGTTTCTCGCCGGACAGTTCCTCCAGCAGACGACTGCTATCGGCCACCGCAAGCGAGAGGCTGGTCTGGGCCTCAGTCATACTTGCCTTCATCGAATCATTCCTCTTCCTCTTCTTCCTCCTCCTCTACGACTACTTTCGGGAGTCGTGCTCAGACAGTTCAAGGACACCTCTGGCGGCTGCTTCATCGGTGATCAGGGCATCCAGGTAGCCGCCGCGCAGCGCGCCGTAAATCGGTCGCGTCTTGACCGCCGCAGCTGCCACTCCGACAACGAAGGGGATATTCCGGAGTTCCTGCAAAGACAGCCCGACCGTCCGGTTCGCGTATTCCTTTGCGCAGGGTTGGCCTTTGATATCATAGATGCGAGCTGCGATCTCCCCCACGCCCCCACAGGATTCGGCTATCCACTTCATGTCCTCCGCCGACAGGGCCGTGAATTGCACGAATCGAGACGTCTGATAGTCCACAGTGCCCACGCCCAGGAGCGCGATGGTGGCCTGGCGAGCGATATCCAGGATCTCCTTGATCGGCCCCATGGACAGGAGCATCTCTCGCTGTTTCTCTGTGTCTACGAAGGCGGGCGCATGGAGCTGATAGGCCTCCCCGCCCAGACGAGCCGCCAACTGGGTCGCCAGGTGATTGACGTCGGTGGTGACCCGACCCTGCACGGCGCCTATGCAAGGAACGACCTTGACATCGTAGGAGCGCCGGGTTTCCAAGGCCTGGACCACGGCATGGACGGCAGTGCCGCCACCGATGGCGACGACATCACCATCCTGGAGACGCCCTAACAGGTAGTTGGCCCCCGCCCGGCCCAAAGTGTGGACCATAGCGTTCCTTTGCTCCGCGATCTGTGGGATGACCACGGCGTCGCTGATGTCGAAGCTGGCCTTCAAACGCGCTTCCAGGTCGAAAAGGTACTGGAAGGGCGTACGGATGGTGACCTCCACCATGCCCTGTTCGCGAGCTTGCTGCAGCAACCGGTTGACTTTGGTCGTTGAAAGCCCCAGACGCTGCCCCACTTCAGCCTGGGTCAGCTCCTGCACGTAGTAGAGCGTCAGGACTTGGTTGATCAGCCGTATGCTGTCATAATCGCTGGCGCTGACACGCTC
>DFBV01000186.1 GCA_002366755.1 Anaerolineales bacterium UBA3071 | reverse complement strand
TGCCCCTACACCAGACCTGCCCCTGCACCAGACCTGCCTCTACATCAGGCCCTGCCCATGCGTCATGGGCCCGCCCCGATCTCGTAGCTGAAGAAAGCCAGGTAATCGGTAGGCTCCCGATGCTCACGGCTCATGCCGCCTGGGTAGGCCTGCTGCAACAGCTCCAGCACGCCGGCGTGGTTGGGCGTGACGATGAAGACCGCCGGCTCGGAAAAGGTAGGCAGATCACCTGCTCGCAGTGCTTCTTCCCGCACATCGGCGACGGGCCGCTCTCCGACCAGGAAGCGGATCTCTCGGTCATGGCTGAAGAACGGATCCCTGATGATGAATGATTGCGTCCCGGCAGGCAACGCCGCCAGGTAGCGCCCGATGCGGGTGCGCGGGCGGGCGATGTCGTGTGCATAGTCGTAGTAGAGCCGCCAGTTGGACACGCCTACAATCAGCAGGGCCACGACGGTCAGCAAGGTGAAGACGACGCGGCCTCCCCGGCCGAACACCCCCTCCGCTTCTGCCCACAGCCGGTCTACCGCCAACGCCGCCAGCATTGCCAACGGCAGCAGGACGCTCACGATGTGCGGCCAGGTGGGGGCGTCGTTGGTCAGGACGCTTCCCAGCAGCAGCGTCAGCAGGAACCAGGCGGCGAGCAGGAGACTGCCCATGCGGCGGGGACGGAGGATGACGTAGCCGAGACCGAGCGTGAACAAAGCAGCGACCAGCGGAGCGACGAAGGGCTTCGGCAGGCTGAGATGTGTGCTGGCATCGCCGTAGAGGTAGAAGGTCAGCAGCGAACGCTTCGCCTGCTCACGCAGCACCTCGATCGTCGAATTGACCCCATACTTACCCTGCAGATGGGTCATGACCTTGGGGTTAAAGAGGGTGACGACGTTAGTGCGCCCGACCAGCGTATCGGGCGATTGGATGCCATAGAGCAGCATGGGACCGAACGCAAACAGGAAGCCCAGGACAAGCAGCAGCAGGCCAGGCAGCCAGGCGCGGGCCTGCTTTCTCTCCACGAGCCAGCGCCAGGCGATGAACAGAGGCACCAGCACCAGCAGGATGCGCGAGGCATAGTACATCTGCAAGCCCAGGCCAAGAAGCACGCCGCAGACAGCGAAGCTGAAATGGCCGCGCCGCTTCAGGCCACGAACCAGGAAGTAGAGGGCAAACACAATCCAGGGCAGAATGTCCATGAATTGGCCGACGCGGCTGAAGTGGATGTGCACATAGGAGATGGTCAGGAAGCTGGCGGCGAGCAGTGCGACGCGGCGTCCGTACAGCTCTCGAGCCAGAAAGTAGAGCCCCAACACGCTGAGAGTGCCCTCGATCACTGCGGACATGCGCAAGCCGAAGATGTTGTCACCGAAGATTTGCAGCGTCACGGCCATGGGCGCATAGCCAAGCATGGGGACTTCACCGTAGCCGACCCTCCACAGGGTACGCTTCGTGCCGTAGATGAGTTCCCGTGCTTGAAAAGCATGAGATGCCATGTCGCCGTGCATGTCGAAGGGCAGCACCTCCACCCGATAGAAACGCAAGGCGAAGGCGACGACGAGGATCAGTGCCAGCAGAGCCAACTCGACGGCTGATGGCCGATGGCTGATGGTGGATAGCCGATGGCGGATAGCTGATAGCAGAGGACGCAGCCGAAGTTGGGAGAGGAGAAACAGGACGATACTGGCCAGCCAGCACAATCGCACGGCGATTGTCTCCCCCCGGATGTACCAGAGCGCCAGGCTGGCCACGTAGCAGACGGCAGCCAGCAGGAGCAGCGTGGGCAGCCATGTCCGGCAGGCCTTGCTGGGCTGAGCTCGCGTTTCCAGCCTTGCCCACTCGGGGCGGATGATGCGGGCGTCCGGTTCTGGCTGGCGAGGAGTAGTGCGGCGTTCTCGCTGAGGACGTCGAACGACGGCGTCCAGGGCCGGTGCTGCCAGGCCAAAGACCACAAGCGCAGCGAGCAGCAGGCCGCAGCCAAGGCCCAATGATCCCAGCACGGGCCAGCGGACGACCCACCGCATCGGCAGTTTGCCTTCTAGAAGCAGCCGGGCGGCCAGCGCTGCCGCCAGCGCCAGCAGCATCAACAGGAAACGGAAGGGATTCTTGCGCATGGGTTGACCTTCTGACGAGGGCTCTTTGGGATTTCGCGGGGTCAGAGCATCGGAGTCCCCAACTTGTTGGAGGTGCGACGCAATGAACCCGAACTTGTTCGGGAGTCCGATGTGCCATCCACGCAAAGCCCCAGAGAGCCCTGACGAGATGACATTACTGCTGCAGATTCAAAGGTTCCAAGTAACTACTCACAGGCTGCCACGGAATTGGATGNNAGTATACACTCTCTTGGCGAAAAGGAGAGATCAATGCTATTCGATTCTTAAGGTGCATGTCTACACTATCTAATATACAAGTAGTAACGGTTCCAACTTCCAAAGAATGCCATAAGCTGTCAACCTTGAGCTTACGAACCTTTGAACTTCTGAACCTTCCCCTGCGTAGGCAGCACCGAATTGCTGTGCCATCCCAGGAATGCTTCAATTATACTGGCAGATGTGCTTTCTGTCAACCAAAAGCAACGGGGTTGCAGTGCTACGCGCCACCGCAACCCCATCTTTCACCACGGCATTGTAGAATGCACCATCTCTGACCATCCAACAAGGTTGGATACTCTGCACTCCCGCTGCTACTCCTTCACGTACGGCTGGCCGTCGGCGGCTGGCGGGACCGTCTTGCCGATCACGCCTGCGAGAGCGATCATGGTCAGGATGTAAGGGGCCATGTTGATGAACTGATAGGGTATCCCTATCTCCAGGATCTGCAGCTTGAACGCCAGCGCGTCGGCGAAGCCGAACAGCAGCGCGCCCAAGGAAGCGCCAATGGGGTTCCAGTTGCCGAAAATCATGGCCGCCAGGGCGATGAACCCCTTGCCACCGGTCATCAGATCGTCGAAGCTGCCAACGGTCTCCAGCGAGAACCAGGCCCCGGCCAGGCCGGCGATGCAGCCCGCCAGGATGACGTTGACGTAGCGCACTTTGAACACGTTGATCCCCAGCGTGTCAGCGGCCAGGGGGTGCTCCCCCACGGCACGGGTGCGCAATCCCCAGGGCGTGTGGAAGAGGACGAAATAGACGGTCGGCACCAGCAGGATCATGGCGTAGACCATCGGCTGGTATTGGAAGAGTATCGTGCCCACTATGGGGATATCCCACAGGGGGGTGTTGCGGAAAATGTAGGGAAGCAGCCCGGGCGCGCCGAAGGGGTTGTTCAACAGGAAAGCCTTACGCACGTAGCCGGTGATCCCCACGGCCAGGATGTTGATCACCGTGCCGGAGACAATCTGATCCACCCGGAAGCGGATGGAGAGGACCGCGTGCAGGGCCGCCATCAACGCCGCGCTTAGCACCGCCACCAGCAGTCCCACCCACGTATTCTGCGAGAACAGGGAGGCGGTCATGCCCAGGCAGGCCGCGGTGAGCATCATGCCCTCGATGCCGATGTTGATCACCGCACTTCGCTCGCACATCACCCCGCACAGCGCCCCCAGGGCGATGGGCGTGGCCAGCCGCATGCTGCCCTTGATCATACCTACCAGATCCAACCCCCTGCCGGCTGCCGTGCCTACCAGCAGGGCGAAGATGAGCAGCAAGAAGTTGATTCCCAGCAGGACGCTCGCCCCCCGCTCACCCAGATCTCGCACCCAGGACAGCAGGCCGCTCAGAGCGAGAACCGCGCCGATGGCCATCAGCGCCGGGCGGGTGGGGACGGGAAGCCGCACCGGCGGCGGTTCGCCGATGATGCCCAGGCCCATCTTGGACACCGCATCCGGCTCGATGCGGGTCACGGCCAGGAAAAGAAGCACCGCTCCCAGGAGCAAGTAGAACGTGCCAAAGGCCCGGCTTCGAGTCCAGAAGCGCTTCCTGACAAGAGTCACGGTTGTTGCTGTCATGGCTTAACCTCCCCAACCCCTGGTGAAGATCACTTCCGCTTTGCGGCGGGCCCGCATGCGGTAGATCCAGCGCACGATCTCGTCGGCGGCGATGAACATGATCACCAACCCCTGCACGATGCTGACCAGATCAATGGAGATGCCGGGGGCCCGCACCTGCATCAACCCTGCGCCATTACGTAACGCCCCCCAAAGGAAGGCAGCTGGAAAGATGGCTATAGGATTGCTCTTGGCCAGCAGGGCCACGGCGATGGAGTCGAAGCCGAAGCCGGAGGAGAAGGCCGCCTTCAGCGAGTACTCGCTGGGCCGCCCCAACACGATCCCGATCCCCGCCAGTCCGGCCAGCGCACCAGCCACTCCCATGACCAACACGAAGTTGCGGGCCACGCTCATGCCTGCGTAGCGGGCGGCACTGGGGTTGGCCCCTACGGTGCGGATCTCGAAACCCCACGTGGTCTTGTACAGGAACCAGTAGACGAAGAAGATGGCAGCAATGGCCACGATGAAACCGGCGTGCAGGCTGTACTGGGGGGTTAGCAGCGGGTAGCGGGCTGATTCCAGCACGAAGGGAGAGCGGTCCAAGGTGGCCTCGGGGTCACGGATGACCTTCTTCACCAGGTAGTCCACCGTCTTGACCGCGATGTAGTTCATCATGATGGTGTTGATCACCTCGTGAGCCCCGGTCCATGCCTTCAGCAACCCCGGTATCGCCCCCCAGATTGCCCCGCCCAGCACTCCGGCCAGGATCGCCAGCGGCAGGTGGGCGTAGATGGGCAGCCCCTTGACAGTGAAGCCGACCACCGCGGCACAGAGCGCCCCTATGTAGAGTTGCCCCTCAGCCCCGATGTTAAACAGGCCGCACTTGAATCCCAGGGCCACCGCCAGCCCGGCCAGGATATATGGCGTGGTGTAGACCAAGGTGTCTGCCAATGCCCGGGGCGAGCCCAGTGCGCCTTCGAATAGGCCCCGATAGGCTTTCCATACGAAGGACAGGCCCTCAGTAGCCATCTCTCCAAACGGTGGCTTCGGTTCCAGCAGCGACATCTCGTAGATCTTGGTGACCCAGATGAACAGCGCCCCTACCAGCAGTGCGGTGAAGATGGCCAGGAAGGGGATGGTGATCTCCGACCACTGTACCGCTTTGATCCGATCCCAGACGCCGAGGGTCAGGTCCTCTCCCTGCGGGCCGATACCGGTCTTGATGGTTCCGGTCTTCAAGCCGGCCGCGATCTCGATCAGGCGATCCCGAATCACTTGGGGTATGGCCGCTGCACGGAAGCCAGCCAGGCCCACGCCGTCGTTGGCGGCATCAGAGAGCATCGTACCGCTCTCGAAGTTATCTTCTGCCGCGCTCTTGACGACACTGTAGACCGCATTGTCTACCCGCTTCACGGCGCTGGCAAGCACACGCTCGGCCCCTTCCACCTCGCCACGGCCAAACGTGGTCACGTACTCGTCCTGATCCACGCCGATGACCCAGGCCCCCTGTTGGGCCGCGCCCAGGATGCCGCCGGAACCGGTCAGACCGCCGGCACCGAAGATGATGTCTGCCCCTTGCTTGATCTGCGAAGCGGCGGCCGCCCGCCCCAGCGCCGGATCGGTGAAGGAGTCGATGTAGACGCCCAGCACCTCCGCCCCGGGATTGACGTGCTTGACTCCCTTTTCGAATCCCCGGCGGAACTTGATCACCGGCGGGATTTCCACCCCGGCCACGACGCCCACGGTGTTGTTCTTGGTCATCAGACCGGCCAGCGCGCCCGCCAGGAAGCCGGCCTGGTCTTCGGCGAAAACCAGCCCCGTCACGTTGTCGCCAGGGGAGATGGGGTTGTAGTCCACCGTGGCGAAGCGAACCTTCGGATACTCCTCAGCCATCCGCTCCACCACCTCGCCCAGCATGGAGCCCACGGTGATGATCAGACCGCACCCTTCGTCGACGAGCCTGGTCACATTCTGGCGGAAGTCCCTGCCGTGCTTTGTCTCGACGTAGCAGCTCTCCAGGCCGAACTCGGCCACGGCACGTTGCATCCCCTCGTAGGTGTGCTGGTTGAAGGTGCCGTCGTCAATCTTCCCCACGTCGGTGGCCAGGCCAACCTTCAGAGGACGATTCATTTCCCGTTGCGAATCCACGCTACTTCCTCCTGACGTGATGCGTGATTCGTGAAACGTGATCGGAGAGACCCACGTATCACGTTTCACGCTTCACCAGATTGAACCACAGTGTTTCCAGTCTCCTGTTGGACGTCTCCTGTTGGGCGAGGTCTCCTGACCGAGCCTGTCCTGAGCTTGTCGGAT
>DFBV01000081.1 GCA_002366755.1 Anaerolineales bacterium UBA3071 | reverse complement strand
GTAAGTGGGTAAGTAGCAGGTTGATAGGCGCAGTTCACTCGAAAATCAACAGAAAGGAGTAAGATGATGATGAAAGTGAAGAAGTTTCTCTCAAGCGTTTTTTTCATTGGCTTGGCCCTTGCTCTTGTAGGGAGCGTGGGACCAGGCCTGGCTCAAGGGCCAGAACCGCAAGAGCCGCTGAGCCCCCAGGACGCAGTTGGCACGGCGTTCACCTACCAGGGCCGGCTGACCGATGACGGCAGCCTGGGCAACGGTAACTACGACTTCGAGTTCAAGCTTTACGACGACGCCAGCACCCAGGTGGGCAGCACCATCACCGTAGACGACAAAATCATCACCGACGGCCTGTTCACGGTGGAACTGGACTTCGGCAGCGGCGCCTTCAACGGCGAAGCCCGCTACCTGGAGATCGGCGTACGGCCGGGCAGCAGCACTGGTGCCTACACCACCCTCTCGCCGCGCCAGGCACTTACCCCGGCGCCCTATGCTCTGGCGTTGCCCGGCCTGTGGACGCAGCAGAACATCACCAGCACCAACCTCATCGGCGGCTACAGCGGCAACAGCGTCAGGGCGGGTGTGATCGGGGCCACCATCGGCGGCGGAGGTGAAAGCGGCAACGAGAACCGCGTGACCGATGGCTACGGTACAGTGGGCGGGGGCAAGGGCAACGTTGCGGGCTATCCCCCAGGCTGGGACCTGGACGATGGGTATGCCACCGTCGCTGGAGGCTGCGACAACACCGCCAGCGGCTACTACGCCGCCGTCGGCGGGGGCCACGGCAACAGTGCCACCGGCTGGGCTGCCACCATCGGCGGGGGCACGGGCAACAGCGCCAGCGACTCCCGCGCCATCATCGGCGGGGGCAGCGCCAACCACGCCAGCGGCATAGCCGGCACCGTCGGTGGGGGCCACTACAACCAAGCCACGGCCGACTACGCCACCATTTCCGGAGGTGGCGGCGACTCTTCCGCCACCGGCAACCGTGTCACCGATGACTATGGCACGGTGGGAGGCGGCCACGACAACCTGGCCGGTGACGATGCCGGGACGACGGATGACAAACCTTACGCCACCGTTGGTGGGGGCTACAGCAACACTGCCAGCGGCTACGATGCCACTGTCGGCGGGGGCTACAGCAACACCGCCAGCGGTTCACATGCCACTGTCGGCGGGGGCTACAGCAACACCGCCAGCGCCGCCAACACCACCGTCAGCGGCGGCAGTGGCAACGCTGCCAGCAGCGCCTCCACTACCGTCGGTGGGGGCTACGGCAACACCGCCAGCGGAGACTTCGCCACCGTCGGTGGGGGTGCCGACAACACCGCCAGCGGCTGGCGCGCTACCGTTGGCGGGGGCAACGCGAACGCCGCCAGCGGCAGCACCGCCACCGTTGGCGGGGGCAGCGCGAACACCGCCAGCGGTAATCAGGCCACCATCCCGGGGGGCGCGTACAACATCGCTCAGGGTGATTCAAGTTTCGCAGCTGGGCAGCGAGCCCAGGCCAATGCCAAAGGTTGCTTCGTCTGGGGAGATTCTACCTTTGCCGACGTCGAGTGCAACGACAATAACCGCTGGGTTGCCCGGGCAGGCGGCGGAGTGTACTTCTACACCAACTCCGATCTCACCAGCGGGATGTATCTATCCGCTGGTGGCAGTTCCTGGAATGCAGTCAGCGACCGCGACCTGAAAGAGAACCTTGAACCAGTGGACGCCCAGGAACTCCTGGCCCGCCTTGACAGAATCCCCATCACCACCTGGAACTACAAGGCCCAAGACTCCTCGATTCGCCACATCGGCCCGATGGCTGACGACTTCAATGCGCTCGTCGAGGGTCTGGGCGGCGAGGGCGAGGATTATATCAACACCCTTGATGCCGATGGGCTGGCCCTGGCTGCCATCCAGAGACTCTACCAACTCTCCCAAGAGCAGGCCCTCCGCATCGAGGAACTGGAGGCGGAGAACGCTGCCCAACAGGAGCAGATTGACGACCTGGAGGCGCGGGTGGCGGCACTGGAAACCGCCTCGGCTAATAGCCCCCAACCCTTGCAGAGCAGTCTCTTGCCAGGGGCGGGAGCGCTCTTGGCCGGCCTGGGCCTGGTCTGGGTGGTTCGACGAGGCAGTATCCTCAAGCCGCCAGAGGGAGGGGACCGATGAGAGGTTCAGCGGTTTTCGTGACCCTGGCCGCCCTCCTCCTGCTGGCCTCCGTAGCCCTGTGGGGTATCGCTCCTGCGGTAGCTCAATCCGGCGGTGGCTACGACCTGACCTGGAACACGGTGGATGCCGGTGGCTACACCTTCAGCACCGGCGGGGACTACTCCCTGGGCGGCACCATCGGCCAGCCCGACGCCGGGGTGCTGACCGGAGGTGACTACACCCTCGGCGGCGGATTGTGGGGCGGCGGAGCGGTAGAGCACAAAATCTACCTGCCGCTGATGCTGCGGAGCTCTGGATAATCAACTGGGCACCGGGGTAGGCCTCGGTCTGCCCTGGTGCTCGCCAGTAGCGAACTGCGCCTGAAAAGGGCGTCAACCCGACCGCGCTTCGCGCGTGGTCAGCGGCGGCACAACGCGCTTTGTGACTAGGTTTCTAGCGAAAATGATTTACGCGCAGTCGCGCGGCGGGTTACGCCCGTACCGATAGGTGGAAAGGAAACCAGGATGAAGAAGATGGCGATCTGTGGAAAGGGTGGCAGCGGGAAAAGCACCGTTGTCGCCCTCCTGGCACATGGCGTACGAGCCAGAGGGCACCGGGTGTTAGTCGTCGACTCCGATGAGTCAAACCCGGGGCTCTATCGAATGCTCGGCTTTGATAAGAGGCCCGAACCTTTGCTGGAGCTTGTTGGAGGGAAGAAAAAGGTGTTTCCGACGTTCTCCGGGGAATCGGAGCCCCGGGAGATCCTCCTGACACGGGAGGAGATCCGCGTCGCGGATCTCCCTGGCGACTATATCGTGGAGAGGGATAGCATCGGATTGGTTTGCATAGGTAAGATCCTCCAGTCTCTTGAGGGCTGTGCCTGTCCCATGGGGGTGCTGAGCCGTGAGTTTCTGAAGAGGCTCCGCCTGCAGGAGGATGAGGTGGCCATTGTTGACATGGAGGCCGGCATAGAACATTTTGGCAGAGGCGTTGAGGCGAGTATAGACAGCGTACTTATCGTGACCGAACCCTCTTTCGATTCGCTGGAACTCGCTGAAAAGATAAACTCCCTCGCTGCCGAGGTTGGGGTGGAACGTGTGTGGACCATCCTCAACAAAATCAGGTCCAAGGAGATCGCTTCGAGATTAAGGGAAGAACTGGAGGAGAGAGGCATCTCTATCATTGGATCCATCGGCTATGAGCCGGAGATCTTCCAGTCTGGCCTGGAGGGGCGTCCAGTTCGTCGCGATAGGGTGGAGACGGACATCGGGAGAATACTGGATCAGTTGCTGTAGGGGGAGATTATGTGCTTAGCTACGGTCTATATTGAAGATGACGGCCAACAGGAAAAAGTGATGGAGGACGTGGCCTGGATCAAGCCTGAAAGCGGCGGGCTTCAGTTGATCGCCTTTTTGGGGGAAAGCAAGTTATTTCAGGCCAAGATCAAGAGCATTGATCTAGTCAATAGTTTGATCGTTCTGGAAAGGATGACTACTGATCCGCCCCAAATGGTATCCAGCGACTAAGGTTGTGTTGAAGGGAGAGAGCGATGGCTGAAATGACCCATTCCACGTTTGAGAACCACTGCATCATATCCTGCGGGATGTTGCGCCCAGAGATGACCCGTCTGATCGAGACCGGTTTTCTGAATCCACGCCGCATCCTTTTTACGCCGCCGGGTCTGCACGCCTTGCCGGATAAGCTGGAGGAGCACCTTCTCAAGAGACTGGCGCAGGCCCGGGAATCGTGTCCCGACCACAGGATCATCGTCGTGTATGGGAAGAAGTGCTATGTTAGCGTTGATGAGCCGCTCAAACGGGTGGACTCGATCTTGCAGGCAGCAGGCCAGGCAATCGTCAGGATACAAGGGGAGTACGGCTACGATATGCTGGCGGGCTTTGAGGACCGCCAGCGCATCAGTGGAGGAAGGCAGGACAAGACCCTCTGGTTCACGCCAGGCTGGCTCAAGAGCTGGAAGGTGATCTATCAGAAGTATTTTGGATGGGATGATGCTGACGCCAACGCCAACTTTCCAGGATTCTACGACAAGATCATCGTCCTGGACGGGCTCGATCTTGCCGAGGAGTATATGATTCAACACGCCGAGGAGATTCTGGAGCTGTTCGACTGGACCGGTCTGGAGGTGGAGTTTCACCCCATCACGCTTGACCGTTTCAAGGGATTGCTGGTGGATAGCCTATCCCCAGTTGCTGCGAAGGGGGTTTGAGATGGGAGCGACTGGCTATCTTGGCCGCCTGCGAGAGTGCGTGGGACACGACCTGTTGCTGGTCCCCGCTGCGGCGGCCTGCATTCGGGACGAGGAAGGGCGCATCCTGCTTCTGCGGCGCAGCGACGCGGATAACCTGTGGGGCTTCCCCGGTGGAGGGATGGAACTGGGCGAGCGGGCTACCGAGACGGTGGTGCGCGAGGTGCGCGAGGAAGTTGGGTTGGAAGTCGAGCCGGTGGCGCTGATCGGCGTCTACTCCAGCCCTGAGTACACCTTTGCCTGCCCCAACGGCGATCAGGTACAGGCGGTGATGGTCTTCTTCGAGTGTCGGGTCATGGGAGGCGAACTCCGGCCGGACATGAAGGAGATTATAGGGGCGCGCTACTTCGGCCCCGAAGATGAATTGCCGCCCATGCGCCCCTGCTGTGTCGCCAAGGCGCGCGATGCCTTCGTGTTTCGGGGCCAGGCGTTCTTTCGCTAAGGGGGTCGGGGATGGACACGATAACGGCACAGGTCAGCCTCTATCCGCTGCGGCAAGTCTCGATAGGGCCGGCCATCCGCGAGGCGGTGCGCGTTTTCCGTGAGTGTGGCCTAAACACCCGCATCGGCGAGATGAGCACCCTGGTGTGGGGGGAGGAACAGGCGGTCTTCGCCACCCTGCAGGAGGCGTTCCATCGGGCTGCGAAGAGTGGTGACACGGTGATGATGGTCACACTCTCCAATGCCTGCCCATCGCCCGAGGAGCCGTGAAGTGACATCTGGGGATAGGGCCTTCGATGAGCGCGTTGCCACCCACTACGAAGCCTGGTACGAGACGCCGGAGGGACGACGGGCCGACGAGTTGGAGAAGGCCGTCTTAGGCCGGTTGCTGCAGGGCTTTTCTCGCCCGGACAACGTTCTGGAGATCGGATGTGGCACGGCCCACTTTGCCCGCTGGCTGAGCGACCAGGAACTGGTGGCGGTAGGATTGGAGTTCTCAGCGGCTATGCTGGCGGAGGCGCAAGCGTTGGACGGCATTCCCTTGGTGCGGGGCGACGCTCGACGGCTCCCCTTCGCCGACGGAGCGTTCGACCTGACGGCGTTCATCACCACACTGGAGTTCCTGGAACAGCCCGTTGAGGCGTTGGTGGAGGCGCTGCGGGTGACCCGTCGCGGAGTGCTCCTGGGCGTACTCAACCGATGGAGCGTGCTCGGTCTGCAGCGCCGGCTGGCGGGGCTCTTCCACCAAACCGTCTACGACGCGGCCCATTTCTACGGCGTAGGGGAGTTGAAGCGGCTGCTGCGGTCGGTCGCCGGTGGGGAGGGGCGCATTGTATGGCACACCACTCTGTTCCCTCGCGGATGGCCGTGGATGCAAGCGAGCCTGCCCTGGGGAGGCTTCATC
>DFBV01000165.1 GCA_002366755.1 Anaerolineales bacterium UBA3071 | reverse complement strand
CAAGCTCCACGATGTCTACACCAACACGATACACCTGACACCTGCCCCAGCCGCCCAATAACGACAAGGAGACAAGGTGAGGGGGAGACAAGGAGAGACAATTGGTCTGAACGACATCAGGACGGTCTCCTTGTCACCCTATCTCCCCATCTCCTTGTCTCAGATCCGGCCCTGCAACCGCCAGCGCGTATGCCTGTGGGTTGAGATACTGCGCGACCACCGCCTGCAGCTCTGCCGGGCTCACACTCTCAATGAGGTCGGGATAGTGGTGCAGGTAATCCAGTCCCAGGCCGTAGCGTTCCATCTCCAACAATGCCCCAGCCATTCCTTCGTTCGTCTCCAGGCGCAGCGGCAGTGAGCCAGTGAGGAAGGCCTTGGAATCACTCAGTTCTTGTTCAGGCACTGGCTGTTCACTCATGCGGGCGATTTCCTCCAGGATGCTCTCGGTGGCCCGCTGAACGTTGCCGGGGTTGACGCCAGCGAAGACGTACCATGGCCCCGGCCACTGCCCCGCCTCCAGCGAACTAAGACAGTAGTAGGCCAAACCTTGCTTTTCCCGCACATTGGTGCCCAAACGCCCATACATGCCGAAGCGCCCCAGCACCGTGTTGGCCAGCACCGCGGCGTAGTATTGGGGATCGGTGCGCGCCAGCCCAGGATAGCCAAGCACGATGTCCGACTGAGTCTTGCCGGGCAGGGCCACCTCCTTGCGGACGATGGACTCCAGCTTCGGCACGGGCGGCAGCGGAAGCTCCCAGTCGCCGCCACCAGACCACTCGCCAACTGCCTCCTCAAGCAAAGCCAGCGCTGTCTCTGCCTTCACCGCCCCGACCACAACCACCACACCGCCCCGCGGGCGGTAGTGCCGCCGATAGAAACTGACGACGTCATCGCGGCTGATGACCTCCGCCGTCTTGTGGTAGCCGATGAGGCTGCGACCGTAGGGATGCCCTGGATAAACCAGCTCACGGAAGGTGAGCGCCGCCATGCGGCCGGTGTCGTGATCACGCTCTCGGAGGTCGGTCAACCACTGGCCGCGTACTTTCTCCAGGTGTTCGGCGGGGAAGGTGGGATGCTGCAGGACATCTGCCAGCACGTCCAGGACCAGCTCCAAGTCTTCGGCCAGCGATTTGCTGTGGAAGCTCGTCAGGTGCCGGCCAGCCGAAACGCCGATGGAGGCCCCCACCCCCTCCACCGTCTCGTTGATTTCCTCGAAGCTGCGGCGCTCGGAGCCTCGCGTAAGCAGCGATGCGGTGAACGCCGCCAGTCCTGCCTTTTCGTCGGGCTCGGCCACGCTGCCGGCAGGCAGGTACCCGTGCACGACCACCGCCGGACTGGTGAAATTCTCTCGCACCAGCACCACCATGCCATTAGCCAGCTCGCGGCGCACGATGTCGTGCGGTCCAGGCACGATCGGGATTTTGCGTTGCATTGCCATACTCGCTCCTCGCACGAAACACGGAATACGGAATGGTGCTGCGTGTTGCGTATTGCGTTCTGCATCCTATCCCTGCGGCACGTACCACCCGACCGTCCCCTTGCTCCTCGCCAGGTACTTCCGCGCCACCCGTTGCACGTCCTCGGTGGTGACGGCGGCCAGGCTGTCCAGGTAGCCATCGAACCATTCGGTCGAAGCCACGATCTCGCTGAAGCCCAGCCAGAACCCCTGGTTGCTCACGCTCTCGCTGGAGTAGGCGAACTGGGCCCGCGTCTGCTTGATGGCCTTGCTCAGCTCTTCCGGCGTGATGGGCTCGCTGGCGACCCGCACCAGCTCAGCCCACAGGGCCGTCTCCACCTCCTCCAACGTCCGCTCTGGCCGCAGCGTGGCTGAGAAGGAAAACAGGAAGGGATCAACGGTTGACTGCATGGAACTGCCCGCACCGGCAGCCAGTTCGGTATCCACCAGAGCCTTGTAAAGGCGAGAGCTGCGGTTGGTCGTCCCACCGCCAAAGAAGCTCATCGGCTTGGCCCCGCCCAGCACGGTATCGAGCACCACCAGCGGGAAGTAGTCCTCATGCGTTGCAGAGACGGCATGGAACACCATTCGCAGGTAGGTAGTCTTGCCTTCCCCCTCGACGGCAACGCGGCGCTCCCCGCGCTGTGGCGGTTCGACCGCTCGCACGGCAGGCAGTTCCGGCCCCGACGGGATGGTGCCGAACAGCTCTTCGATGCGGGCCAGCATCATGTCGCTCTCGAAATCGCCCGTAGCCACAGCGATGGCGTTGTTCGGCGCGTAGTAGGCACGGTAGTACTGCCAGAGATCGTCGCGGGTCATGGACTGCAAGTCGTGCTTCCAGCCCACGACCTGGTGACGGTAGGGATGAGCACGAAAAGCAGCGGCCTGTACCTCCTCGTCGAGCAACCACTGCGGGGAGTTTTCCGCCCCTTCCCGCTCGGAGATGACGACGGTGCGCTCTTTCGCCAGCTCCTGCGCACAAAACAGCGAGTTGACCATCCGATCCGCCTCGATGCGCAGCCCCAGATCAAGGCGGTCCGAGGGCAGCGTCTCGAAGTAAGTCGTCCAATCTATCGAGGTCATACCGTTGAAGACACCGCCCTCTCGGGCGACCGCCTTGTCGAACTCCCCCTGAGGGAACGTGGGCGTGCCTTTGAACAGCATGTGCTCCACCCAGTGAGAGATGCCCGTGATACCTGGCATCTCGTTGCGGCTGCCCACGCGGTACCAGACCCAGAAGCTAGCCACCGGAGCATGGTGCATCTCCTTCAGCACCACCAGCAGACCGTTGTCCAGCGTCGTTTTCTCTGCCCTGCGGTCACTCACGACATTCCTCCCAGCGGTAGTTCAGGAGATCTCGCCGCCTCCTGCACCCTCGCCGCCATATCCTCGCCCTACACCGCGGTAGACAAAGCCCAGGTCCCGCATCGCCGCCGGGTCGTAGATGTTGCGCCCGTCCATCAAGACTGTCCCACGCATCAACCCCTTGATGCGTGCCATGTCCAAATGCTTGAACTCGTTCCACTCAGTGACCAGAACCAGCGCGTCGGCCTCCTCGGCCACTTGATAGGGGTTCTCACAGTAGATGACGCCATCCAACACGCTCTTCGCATTGGCACTTGCCTGCGGGTCGTAGGCCTTGACCTGTGCTCCCTCGTGCTGGAGCATGTGGATGATGCCAATGGACGGCGCATCGCGCATGTCATCGGTGTCGGGCTTGAAAGCGAGGCCCAGAAGCCCGACGGTCTTGCCGCGGAAGCCGCCCATAATATCACGCAGCTTCTGGATAGCCCGTTTGCGCTGATCGTAGTTGACGTGAGTCACCGCCCGCAGGATCTCAGGACGTACCCCGTATAGCTCAGCCATGTGAATGAGGGCCTTGACGTCCTTGGGAAAGCATGAGCCGCCCCAACCGATGCCCGATCCCAGGAAGTGGGGAGCTATCCGGTGATCACTGCCCATGCCCCGCGCCACCTCCTTCACATCCGCTCCCAACGCCTCACAGACGCTGGCGATTTCGTTGATGAAAGAGATCTTGGTAGCCAGGAAGGCGTTGGAAGCGTATTTGATCATCTCTGCAGTCCTTAAGTCAGTGATGATCGTGAGCGCCTGGAGCGGGTAGTAGAGCTCTGCCACCTTCTCCGCCGCCTCTCGGCTGGTCGAGCCAAGCACGATACGGTCGGGATTCATGAAATCGTGAACCCCTGAGCCTTCGCGCAGAAACTCGGGGTTGCTCACCACTGCGAATTCCACGTCGTCCCCGCGAATGTCACGCACAATCTTGGCCACCCAGTCGCCTGTCCCTATGGGAACAGTGCTCTTGTTCACGATGATCGTAGGCCGATGCATGCACCTGGCGATGTCCTCGGTCGCGGCATCGACGTGGGCCAGGTTGGCCTCGCCCTCAGAGCCCGTCGGCGTTCCCACGGCGACGAAAACGAACTCCGCATCCTCGAGCGCTTCGTCGTAAGACGTAGTGAAGTCCAGGCGGCCCGCCGCGTAGTTGCGGCGCACGATCTCCTGCAATCCAGGCTCGTAGATGGGCAGGATTCCCTTCTTCAGATTGTCTGACTTCTCCTGGTTGCGATTGATGCAGA
>DFBV01000159.1:294-2668 GCA_002366755.1 Anaerolineales bacterium UBA3071 | reverse complement strand
GTACGTATACAACAAAGCCCTTCTGCAAATGTGCGAGCCCAACGCGGGCATCACTGCCATTGAGGGCACCGTCTACCAGAACCACAAACCGTTCAACGGAGCCCAGGTGGTCTTCTCCTACGCACCGGACGGGCCGGTGGTAGGCATTCCAGTGATTTCTGGGCCTCACACGGGCTACCCGGGCTGGAATCCCGGTTTCTACTCCCATATTCTGCAAGCCGGCAGCGCTCGCGAAGGCGACTGGTACGTCTGGGTTGTAGATGACAACGGCAAACGCATCTCGGAAATGTCGCCGCGCGTACACACCGACGGCACCGCCGGTCCGGGGAAGTGCCAGAAGGCAGTCGTAGATTTCGACACTAGCTGATTCTTGGTGCAACACTGTCAACAACAGCGTGGCGTGCAACGGCATTACGTTTGCCGGCGATTGACCTCGATCTGTTTTGCATCGAAGAAACGAATCGGGGTTTGATCCGCTTCCGAGAGGAGGAGATGTTCTGATGCTGTCTACAGCCCAATTGAGTAACGTTCTGGCTTTGCCGGAGCAAGAGGTGGTCCAAAGAGGACTACTCTCCCTAGTTGAAAAGGAACTACGGCTGAGCGAAGAGACCATCGCGGCCATCCGTGAGCGCTACGATGTCTTCTCCAAGGAACAGCTCCGCCAGGCCATTGCCGAGAGACGCATTCCCAGCCACCCTGCATGGGAGGATTACATGGTCTGGAAGAACAAAGAGAAGCACATCGAACGGTTAGGAGAACTCGTCTCAGGCAGTGAGGTAGGAAGTGCTGTCCACGTACCGGCGGCTGGCTATCCCTCTGCGATCTCAGCTTCCATAGTGTGGCCCGAGCAGTGACTCTCCCACTGTGACTTGTGTGTGCTGAGAGATGCGAACCAAACAGACTATCGCCATCTTCATCGCCGGCCTGCTCATCCTGAGCGGGCTGGCCGCTTTTGCCTTGCGGGGCAACATCTCCGCCTCCCTCTTCGCCTGGACGGGGGAAGAGGAGACGTTCCCGCAGCTCAAGGGACTGAGCGATCTGGCGGCGGGGCTGCTGCGCCCTCGGGTGGATACTGCCGACGACGTGCCCACAGCCTTGGCCGACGTCAATCCCTTGGGCATGAACGTCTTCCTGGAGCAAGAGGTGGACCCCGCCAAGCGAGAGCAGCAAGTGCGCATGATCGCCGAGGCAGGCTTCCACTGGCTGCGGCAGGAGTTCCCCTGGGAAGATATCGAGATCCACGGCAAGGGAGATTTCGCCGACCGCCGCCACGAGCCGGTTCGCTCCGCGTGGGAGAAGTACGACCACATCGTCGCCCTGGCCGAGCAGTATGACCTCGAACTCATCGTCCGGTTGAGCAATCCGCCCGCCTGGTCGCGCGCTGAGGGGAATGGTATCGGCACCTACGCACCGCCGGACGACACCGACGACTTCGGCGACTTCGTGCACGCCGTCGTCAGCCGCTACCGCGGGCGGATCAGGTTCTACCAGATCTGGAACGAGCCCAACATCTATCCCGAATGGGGCGAGCAGCCGGTGAACCCCGAAGAGTACGTGAAACTGCTGAAGGTGGGCAGCATGCGGGCCAGGGCCGCCGATCCGGACGTGGTCATCATCTGCGGAGCGCTGGCAGCGAACATCGACCTGGGGCCGCGTGATCTCAACGACTTCATTTTCCTGCAGCGGATGTACGACGCCGGCGCGGTCGACTACTTCGACATCCTGGCCATGCAGGGCTACGGCCTGTGGTCCGGTCCCACCGACCGCCGCATGCAGCCGCGGGTGGTGAACTACTCCCGCCCTCGCTTTATCCGGGACATCATGGTGCAGAACGGCGACGCCCACAAGCCCGTCTGGATCAGCGAGATGAATTGGAACGCGGCCCCCGAGGACGTGGAGCCGCGCTACGGCCGCGTCACGCTGGAGCAACAGGCCCGTTACGCGGTTCTGGCCTACCAGCGGGCGCAGAAGGAGTGGCCCTGGATGGGTGTCATCAACTTCTGGTATTTCAAGCGCGCCGACGACACGTGGGAACGCAACCGTCAGCCGGAAGCGTACTTCCGTATGGTCACACCCGACTTCCAGCCACTGCCCGTCTACGAGGCGATGAAAGCGTACATTCACAGCCAGTAGTAGTCTATCTCGTTTGACCAAACTCTGCACTCCGATGTCTGATCGCCTTGGTCGCGTCCTCCTGATCATCATTCTCTTGCTGGCCCTGAGCTTGCGAGCCTATCACCTCGATGGCCAAAGCCTCTGGGCCGATGAGGGGAACAGCGCCGCGCTGGCCGGTCGCTCGCTGGCGCAGATCGCTCACGATTCCGCTCACGACATCCACCCGCCCCTATACTACTGGCTGCTGCACGGCTGGACG
>DFBV01000159.1:0-203 GCA_002366755.1 Anaerolineales bacterium UBA3071 | reverse complement strand
GCGACGGGGCTGCTGGCCGCTTTCCTCGCCGCCGTCAACCCCTTCCAGGTGTATTACTCCCAGGAAGCGCGCATGTATACGCTGCTGGCGGTGTGCGGAGCAGGGGTGATGTATGGCTTCATCCGCCTTGTCCAAGCGGAGATCAGGGGTATTGGTAAACTGGTACATTGGTACACTGGTGACCAGCGTCCCAACCTACCAAC
>DFBV01000153.1 GCA_002366755.1 Anaerolineales bacterium UBA3071 | reverse complement strand
GGCCTGGAGCGATACTGCCCCTACTCGATGACCCTGGTCAACACGCCCGCGCCAACCGTCCGACCACCCTCCCGAATAGCAAACCGGCTGCCCTCCTCCAGCGCCACCGGCTCAATCAACCGGATCTGCATGTTCACATTGTCACCCGGCATCACCATCTCCACTCCCTCCGGCAGATCCACCATCCCCGTCACATCCATCGTCCGAATGAAAAACTGCGGCCGATACCCCGTGAAAAACGGCGTGTGCCGCCCACCCTCCTCCTTCTTCAACACATACACCTCACTCATGAACGTCGTGTGCGGCTTGATGCTCCCAGGCTTCGCCAATACCATCCCCCGCTCTACTTCCTCCCGATCCATCCCCCGCAGCAACACTCCCACGTTGTCTCCTGCCTCCGCATGATCCAGTATCTTACGGAACATCTCCAAACTCGTCGCCACCGTCTTCCGCGTCTCCCGCAACCCCACTATCTCCACTTCCTCCATCGGCTTCAACAACCCCCGCTCCACACGCCCCGTCGCCACCGTCCCCCGCCCCTTGATGCTGAACACGTCCTCCACCGACATCAAGAACGGCTTGTCCATCTCCCTCTCCGGCATCGGTATGTCCTCATCCACCGCCCTCAACAACTCCCAGATCGCCTCATACTCCGGCGCCTCCGGATCCGTGCTCGTACTCTCCAACGCATCCCGCGCACTCCCCCGCACAATGGGTATGCTGTCCCCAGCAAAACCGTAACTGTCCAATAACTCCCGCAACTCCAACTCCACCAACTCCAACAACTCCGGATCTTCCATCATGTCCACTTTGTTCAAGAACACCACCATCGCCGGCACCTCCACCTGCCGTGCCAACAAGATGTGCTCCCGCGTCTGCGGCATCGGCCCATCGTCCGCCGCCACCACCAAGATGGCCCCGTCCATCTGCGCCGCTCCCGTGATCATGTTCTTGATGTAGTCCACGTGCCCCGGGCAATCCACGTGCGCATAGTGCCGCTTATCCGTCTCGTACTCCACGTGAGCAATGGCAATCGTGATGCCCCGCGCCTTCTCCTCCGGCGCATTGTCGATGCTGTCGAACGGACGAAAGTCCGCCATCCCCCGAAACGACAACACCTTGGTCATCGCTGCCGTCAACGTCGTCTTGCCATGGTCAATGTGACCAATCGTCCCCACGTTCAGGTGCGGCTTCGTGCGCTCAAACCTCTGCTTAGGCATGGGATAACCTCCTCGCTGGTATCAGTCAGCTAACTACTCTCGAAGAGATAGTTCTTCATAACCCTGGAGCCCACGATGGGACTCGAACCCATGACCTCGTTCTTACCAAGAACGTGCTCTACCGCCTGAGCTACGTGGGCAAACCGATTTCGGATTTGCGATTGCGGATTGCGGATTTAACCTCCCGTCCAGGTCATTCCGCAATCCGCAGTCAATTGGTGGGCCGGGCAGGACTCGAACCTGCGAAGGCTGAGCCAGCGGATTTCATCCCAACTACAGCTTTCGCTGCCAGCTTGTGCTGTTTGTGGGCTGGACTTTGTCTTCATCCGGTCTGGATGCTCCCCGTCAAGTCTCTACACCTTCCCCCTAAGGGGCTTGGCTCGGCGTTGCCACCTCCCAGAGGTTTCGCCGAATTTGAGGAGTTTTCACCTACAGATTCCTCTGTAGGGCTGCAATTAATCGCCAGTGCCTGGGAGGAAGTACTGCTCCCACTTCGACCACTTGCTTTCTCGGCCGACGTTGATGGTAGTTTGACCTGCTACCTCCTCAAAGGGGATAGCATATGCTCGGCCATTCGCGCACAGGACAAAAAGGATGTCAAAGTCTCCTCGTTGATACTTCGTCCTGCGGTTTCCAGCGCTCCTGTTTCCTCCAGATACGTAAAGGGGCACTAAGGAGATGCCAGGACTTCTCCTCTGTCCAGCGTACTTGGATTGAACTGCCTGGAATACGCCGTCTCGCTCTACCACCAAGTCATATTTGGCCGTGTCAGATAGCGGGATGCTCACTGTGTACCCTGCGGATACAAAGTGCTTGATTGCATTGGCGACAGCCAGGTTGCCTTTTTGCTTGTTGTCCATCACAGGACCTCTTATGGCAAACCTGCTTTTCTTACAGTCCGCCCCCTTTGCCGCTCGGGACACCGACCCATGCTATTGGCTAAGGGTTGCGCAGGATGAAGAGCCATTCCTGCACGCCCCCTAGCCGGTTTCATCCTTGATCAAGTCGACTGACAGCACGCCACCGACGGCTAGCCGCCATCCAAGCCGGCGATGGGAATCGAACCCATAACCTACTGATTACAAGTCAGTTGCTCCGCCTTTGAGCTACGCCGGCACCGATTTCATTATACTCGCTACCGGCATGGTGTCAAGTCACGGTGACGCGTTGTCCCTACAACCTTGGAAGTATACTTGCATTTCATTGAACTGTCAAATTGACATCGAGGCTCATTTCTGCTATACTTTCTTGTCCGCTACAAGAAGCGCTATCTCTTTGCTGGGGGCAGTTGCGTTGCCCCCAGCAGACGCGATAATCCCTATCAGGAGGATGAGATCATCATGACACCCGCAGTCAAAGCCATGCCCGCTCACGGCGGGACGTTGGTGGACCGTATGCTGCGCGGCTCCCTGCGCGAAGCGGCGCTGGAACGCGCCCAATCTATGCCCAAAGTGTTCCTCACTCCTATGGCGGTTTCCGACCTGGAGCTCATCGCCGTGGGTGCTTTCTCCCCGCTCACCGGCTTCATGACCAGCGACGTCTACCGCACGGTGCTGGACGACATGCGGCTGCCCAGCGGGCTAGCCTGGACGATACCTGTGGCCCTGCCAGTCGCCAAAGAAAAGGCTGACACATTCAAGGAAGGACAGGAAGTGGCCCTGGTGGAACGCACCTCCGATGGTAAAGAGAACATCATGGGCCTCTTGGAACTGGCCGAGAAGTACGAGTACGACAAGGAAAAGGAAGCGGAGAAGGTCTACCGCACCACCGACGACGCCCATCCTGGCGTCGCCCGCCTTTATCGGCAAGGCGAGATGCTGCTAGGCGGCAACATCTACCTGCTCAACCGCCCCAGCGAGATTGAATTTCCTGAGTTCCGGCACGATCCGGCGCAGACGCGCCGTTTGTTCGCCGCTCGCGGCTGGCGGCGCATCGTCGCCTTCCAGACGCGCAACCCCATCCACCGCGCCCACGAGTACATCCAGAAAGTGGCCATGGAGGTCGTGGATGGTCTCTTCCTGCATCCCCTGGTGGGCGAGACCAAGCCGGATGACATCCCCGCCGACGTGCGCATGGAAAGCTACCAGACCATCCTGCGGGATTACTACCCGGCCGACCGCGTGCTGCTCGGCGTCTACCCGGCAGCTATGCGCTACGCTGGCCCCCGTGAGGCTATCTTCCACGCCATAGCCCGCCAGAATTACGGCTGCACCCACTTCATCGTTGGGAGGGATCACGCTGGCGTCAAGGGATACTACGGCACCTACGATGCCCATTACATCTTCGACGAGTTCCTGCCCCACGAGCTATTCATCACTCCGCTCTTCTTCGACTACGCCTTCTACTGCCGCAAGTGCAAGGCAGTGGTTTCGGCCAAGACCTGCCCGCACGGGCCGGAGGATCACGTCTTCCTCAGCGGCACGCAGGTGCGCCAGATGTTGGCGAACGGCGAACCGTTGCCAGAGGAATTCACTCGCCCGGAGGTGAGCAGGGTCTTGCTGCAAGGCATGGCCCACAAGCGAGCGGAGGAAGCAAAAAAAGGATGAGCCCAGCCCAGGGCGGCGACAAGGGCAAGCGGGTTTTTCTCATCGGTCTTGACTGCGCCGACCCGACATTGGTCTTCGAGCGTTGGCAGAACGAGCTCCCTACGCTAAGTCGGTTGATGAACCAAGGAGCTTACGGCCTGCTGCGCTCCAGCCATCCCCCCATCACCGTGCCCGCCTGGTCCTCTATGTTCAGCAGCAAGGACCCTGGGCAACTGGGCTTCTACGGCTTCCGCAATCGCGCCGACACCTCCTATGAGCGGATGCGCATCGCCACCAACCTAGCGGTGGATGTGGATCGGGTGTGGGACGTGCTGAGCCGCGCCAACAAACGCCCCATCCTCGTCGGCGTGCCGCAGACCTATCCGGTGAAGCCGCTCAATGGCATCTGCATCAGCTCCTTCCTCACGCCGCCGGGCGGCAAGAGGTGGTGCTGGCCCCCTTCACTGAAAGACGAAATCACCGAGTTGCTCGACGGTGAACAGTACATGTTCGATGTGCGCAACTTCCGCACGGAGAACAAAGCCTGGCTGCTGGAGCAGATCTATAAGATGGCCGACCAGCACTTTGAGGTCATTAACCACCTGATGGACAGCAAGCCGTGGGATCTGTTCATGTTCGTGGACATGGGCGTGGACCGCATCCATCACGGCTTCTGGTCGTACATGGATCCGGAGCATCCCAAGTACCAGCCTGGCAGTGCCTTCGAGAACGCTATCCACGACTACTACGTTCACCTAGACCGGGAACTGGGCAAGCTGCTGGAGAAGCTAGGCGAGGACACGGTGGTGCTGGTGGTTTCGGACCACGGGGCCAAACCGTTGGAAGGCGGTTTCTGTGTCAACGAGTGGCTGAAGCAGCAGGGGCTGCTGGTGCTCAAAGACCAGCCGCCGGGCCTGGTGCCGCTGGAGAAGTGCGAAGTGGACTGGGAGCAGACGAAGGTGTGGGGCTCCGGCGGCTATTACGCCCGTATCTTCTTCAACGTGGAAGGTCGGGAGCCCAACGGCATCATCCCTGCGGCGCAGTACGAAGCGTTCCGCGAGGAGATGATCCGCCGCTTTCAGGCCACCACCGATCACCAGGGTCATCTGCTGGGCACGGTGGCGCTCAAGCCACAGGATCTGTACCGGGAGGTGCGCCACATCGCCCCCGACCTGATCGTCTACTTCGGCGACCTGGGCTGGCGATCTGTGGGCTCGCTGGGCTTCGACGCTATTCACACCTTCGAGAACGATACCGGCCCCGACGACGCCAACCACGCACAGCACGGCCTGATTATCCTCTACGATCCGCAGCGAGACATGGGCGGCCAACAACTCGACGGCCTGCAACTGGAGTGCGTCGCACCGACGATCCTTCGCTTCATGGATGTGGATGTACCAACAGACATGAAAGCCAAACCCGTAACGGTTTGAAAGTTCCAGGTTCGAAGGTTCGAAGGTTCGAAAGTTCAAACTTTCGAACCTGAAACCTTTGAACCTGAAACCGAACACACAGCTAACTCTGCAAAGAAGGAGTATAACGACTTATGGCACAGAAGGGGTTTACACTTTGGTTTACGGGCCTTTCCGGTTCCGGTAAGACCGCGCTGGCGGAAATGGTCTACGACGAACTGAAGCAGAAGCGCGGCCTGAAAGTCGAAAAACTGGATGGCGACGTGGTGCGCACTAACCTGAGCAAGGGGTTGGGCTTTTCCAGAGAAGATAGGGACATCAACATCCGCCGCATCGGTTTCGTCTGCAATTTGCTGACGCGCAACGACGTCATCGCCATCGCTTCGGCCATCAGCCCCTACCGGTCCGTCCGGGATGAGAACCGGGCGCTCATCGGGTCCGATAAGTTCGTGGAAGTCTACTGCGAGGTGCCGATCGAAGTCGCCGTCGAGCGAGACGTCAAGGGACTGTACAAGAAGGCACTGAGCGGCGAGATCAAGAACTTCACCGGCATCAGCGATCCTTACGAAGCGCCGCTGAACCCAGAGGTGCACATCAACAGTGGCAGCGAGGCCATCGAAGAGAGCTTCGCCAAGATCATCACCTACCTGGAAGAGCGCGGGCTCATCAAGCCGCTGGGCGAGAGCGGCTACTCGGAAGAGGAGGAAGAGGCCATCAGCGCACATCTGGAAGCGCTGGGGTACTTGTAGGTTTCAAGTTCGAAGGCTCGAACCAGGAGAGATTAGGAAACATGGGTCTGTTTCGCCGTCTGCGCACACCAAAACGCCACCGCGTCTGTCTCATCGGCCTCGACTGCACGCCCCATTCGCTGCTGCAGCGAATGATCCGCGACGGGGTCATGCCCAACGTGGCCGAACTGGTAGGCGACGGTTCGCTCCGGCGCGTGAACTCCGTCTATCCCTGGGTCTCGTCAGTAGCCTGGTCCAGCTTCATGACCGGTCAAAACCCGGGCAAGCACGGTATCTTCGGCTTCATTGACCGCGATCCATCCACCCTGAAGACCTTCGTCCCCACTGCCCGGCACATGAAGAGCCGCACGCTGTGGGAGATCCTCGGCGACGCCGGCAAGCGGGTGGTGGTGGTCAACGTGCCAGTCACCTACCCGCCCAAGCCCGTCAACGGCGTGCTCATCTCCGGCTTCCTCAGCCCCAGACTGGAGAAGGCCGTACATCCACCGTCGCTGTTGCCCAAGCTACAGCAACTGGGCTATCGCATTGACTCGGACCCCTGGCTGGCGCGGCAAAGCCGAGAGAAGGCTTGGCCGGACCTCTGGGACGCGCTGGAGAAACGGACGAAAACGCTGCTCTACCTCCTGGACCACGAGCCGTGGGACTTCTTCATGGGATTGATCATGGAGACAGACCGGCTGCACCACTTCTGGCTCGAGCTTATGGAGCGGGACGATCCGGTCTGGGCACCGAAGTTCTTTGAACTCTACCGCTATGTGGATGACTTCATCGGACAGGTGCGGGAACGGCTGGACGAGAACACCACGCTGATGCTCATGTCTGACCATGGCATCTGCAGCATCAAGAAGGAGATCTTCTATAACTGCTGGCTGCACGATGCCGGCTACCTGCGCTACAGCAAACCGCCAGACGAGATCAAGGGCCCCGACCTACAGGCCGTGCATCCCGACTCTGTGGCCTACAGCATGGACCCTGGGCGTATCTTCATCAATCTGAAGGGACGCGAAAAGCACGGATCGGTGGACCCCGCTGACTACGAGCGGGTACGAGATGAGATCGCTGCTGCTGCCGAGGCTCTGACCGATCCTGACAGCGGTGAGAAACTGGTGCAACGCGCTTACCGCCGCGAGGAGCTATACTCTGGCCCTTACCTGGAGCAGGCGGCTGACCTGATCCTAGCACCGGTAGATGGCTACGATCCCAAGGGGGCGCTCTGGAAGCCCCACTTCACGCACAAGGACCAGGCCATGGTGGGCATGCACACCTACGACGACGCCTTCCTGTACGTCCCCAACCACTCGCTACCCACAGATGGCCTCAGCATCCTAGACATGATGCCTACCATCCTGCAACTGCTGGATGTGCCACTGCCGCCCGGTCTCGATGGCCGCGGCCTCATCTAGGAAGTAGACAAGGATACAAGCAAACAAGTAGACAAGGGAACACCATGTGAGCACTCATATCACCCCTTGTGTACTTGTGTACTTGTTTCCTCATCTCGCAGATTGCGCGAAATGGAGAGATGTGATAGAATAACGGCGGATTAGTGATTTCCAGTATCCAGGCATTGATGGACGAGCAACCTCCCAGTCAGAGCGATTCTGACCAACCTAAGAACTACCGATGCTCTGTGAATGAGACCCAAGGCAGGGTTCGCGCGAGCGCGCGGCCAGCTTTGGGTTTCTGTTGTTGGGGAGAGAGCGTATGAAGTTGGCTGTCGTCGTGCTGGCCGCAGGCCAGAGCACACGCATGAAGTCGCAGCAACCCAAAGTGCTGCACCGGCTGGCTGGCAAGCCCATGATCGCCTACGGCGTGGAAACGGCCGGGCAACTGGGCGTGGGGAAGCCGGTTCTGGTGGTAGGTTGCGGCATGGAACAGGTGCAGCAAACCGTGGGCGACGCCGCCGAGTATGTGTTGCAGGAGGAGCAACTGGGCACGGGACACGCCGTGTTGCAAGCGCGCCCCCTGCTGGAAGGCCACTGCGATGCCGTGCTGGTCTACTACGGTGACATGCCGCTGCTGACCATGGAGACCCTGGAGCGGCTGCTTACACTGCACGCCGAAGGCCGCGGCCCCATCGCCATGCTCACGCTGTTGGCCCAAGACCCCAGGGGCTTCGGGCGCATCGTGCGCGACGCCGATGGCCGCGTGCGAGCCATCGTGGAAGAGGTAGACTGCACGCCGGAACAACTGGCCATCCGCGAGCTGAACGCCGGAGTCTACTGCTTCGACGCCCCCTGGCTGTGGGAACACCTGCCGCGACTGTCCCTCAGCCGCAAAGGCGAGTACTATCTCACTGACATCGTGGGCATGGCCGTTGCCGAAGGGACGGAGGTGGCAGCGGTGAGCACCGACAACGAAGCAGAGTGCCTGGGGATCAACACGCGGGTGCATCTGGCAGAGGCTGAGAAAGTGCTGCGACAACGTATCAATCAGCGTTGTATGCTGGAGGGCGTCACGCTGGTGGATCCAGAGACCATCTACATCGACGCTACGGTAAAGATCGGCCAGGACACGGTGATCTATCCCAACACCCACCTGCGGGGCGAGACGCGCATAGGTCGCCAATGTACCATCGGCCCCAACTGCGTGCTCGTGGACACCGCCATGGGCGACCACTGCGAGATCAAGCTGTCGGTGTGTGAGCAGGCGCTGCTGGAAGATGACGCTGACATCGGCCCCTTTGCTCATCTGCGCAAGGGCGCTCATCTGGCGCGGGGCGTGCACATGGGCAACTTCGGCGAGGTACAGAACTCCTTCCGCGTCAGGCGGAAGCAGACGGAAGAGACGGAAACTTCGTCTGTTCCTTCGACTTCTGTGTGAGGAATAGGTTGCGCTAGATCCCAAGGAACACAAACTGAAAAAAGGAGAAAGGTGAAGTAAACCATGGGCAAAATCAGAAGGCTGGTGCTCGATGTTCTGAAACCCCACGAGCCTACCATAATAGAACTTGCCAGCCAGCTAAGCGAGCTTGACGGTGTCGAGGCAGTGAACATCAGCATCTACGAGATTGACCTCCGGGTGGAGAACGCCAAGATCACCATCGAGGGGGACAACATCAACTATGAGATAGTGGATTACGTGATCCAGGAAAACGGCGGCACGGTGCACTCCATTGATGAGGTGGTGGCAGGCAAGATGATCATCGAGGATGCCGAAACCCCTCAGGACGCTCTAAGATAGCGGGCTTGTAGATGGGACTCCTATATCGCGCACTACAACAGCTTCGAGAATATGACGACATCGCCGAGATAAGCGAGATCGCGCGACGCTACTTCGCCATGAACGCCTTCGACGGCGTCTTGACCATCATCGGCGTCCTGATGGGCAACTACACCGCGGGCGTGAACTCCCCTGCCATCGTTATCTCCACCGGCCTGTCCACTTGCATGGCCATGGGGATTTCAGGGCTGTGGGGGGCCTATCTGACGGAGTCTGCTGAGCGCAAGCGAAGCCTGGACATCCTGGAGAACCACACCCTGAGCGACCTGAGCGGGACCAAGATCGGCCGAGCCTCGCGGGCGGCGGTGATCATCGTGGCCCTGGTAGATGGGCTGGCCCCCTTCGCCGCAGCGCTATTGGTGCTGTCGCCTTTCTTCTTCAGCACCCTCCAGGGAGAGATTACCATCAGCTACTACCTCTCCCTGGGATTGGCCCTGGCTACCCTTTTCGCCCTGGGTGCCTTTCTGGGGCGGGTGTCCAAGGATAGCCTCATCCTCTCGGGCTTGAAGATGATCGGCGCGGGGGTAGTCGCCATCCTGCTGAGCTATCTGCTTGATGGCCGATAGGTTGAGACTGGCGTCAAAGGAGATGCTAGTTATGACAGCAGAGGAATTGATTGGACTGGCGCGGGAAGCCCGCCAGCGAGCCTATGCGCCCTACTCCCGCTTTGCGGTGGGCGCCGCGCTCCTGGGACGCTCAGGCAGGGTCTACACCGCCTGCAACGTGGAGAATGTCTCCTACGGGCTATCCATCTGCGCCGAACGGGCGGCGGTGTTCAAGGCAGTGTCCGAAGGCGAGCAGGAGTTCGAGGCCCTGGCCGTGGTGACTTCTGCGGGTGGCTCCCCCTGCGGCGCCTGCCGCCAGGTGTTGGCCGAGTTCAACTACAACATGACGGTCTACGTGGCCGATACCGAAGGGCAGTACCGGGCTTTCACCGTGGAGGAGTTGCTGCCGGAGGCGTTCATGCCCGAAGACCTGCCCCGCTGAGGGCTGGCGAACGATGAGCGCGAGAGGCCACGTCGAAAGGCGTGGCCTTTTTGATCGTTTGCACAGCCTCAGGGGCGGTGGTATAATGCACAAGGCTCACGAACAGGACGTCTACAGAAGGCAAGTCAGCACTCAAGGGAGGATCAGTGACTGAGGAGACCGCACAAGTAACTGGAGGGCTGAATGCCAAAGTGGTCGAGGTGCGGGCTATGTGCGAGGCCAAGGGGTTCTCGGCCGAGCACCGCCGCATCTGGGAGATGCTGGCGCTGATCCACACTGAGATCAGCGAGGCCACCGATGCCTACAAGAAGGGTTTGCCATTGGAAGCGGTGGGGGAGGAGTTGATTGACGCCATCATCCGCATCTTTCACCTGCTTTCGGCCCTCGACCTGGACGCCGATGCGCTGTTCGAGGCGAAGATGGCCAAGAATTGGCAGAGACCGCACAAGTACAACACAGTGCGAGGAGGGTAGCAGTTAGCGAGTGAACGGGCGGAGAGAGCGTCTCTATCGAACAGAGGCCATCGTCCTCAGGCGGCGAGACCAGGGGGAGGCCGACCGCGTGCTGACAGTCTTCACTCCTGGCATGGGCAAGCAGCAACTGCTGGCCAAGGGCGTGCGCAAGATCACCAGCCGCAAAGCGGGACACGTGGAACTGTTCACTCATAGCCAGTTCCTGGTCGCCAAGGCGAGAACTTGGGGCATTGTCACCCAGGCGGAGACGATACACGCTTTCCGCCCGCTGCGCGAAGATCTGCTGCGCACCAGTTACGCCTACTACGCCGCGGAACTCGTAGACCGCTTCACCCAGGAGGGGGACGAGAACCGGCAGCTGTTCGAGTTGTTGCTGGCCACGCTCGGTTGGCTGGGCGAGGCGCGGGACCTGCGGCTGCTGGCTCGTTTCTTTGAGCTGCGGCTGCTGGCACTGGTCGGCTACCGCCCACAGCTCTTCCAGTGCGTCCGTTGCCAGGCGGACATTGAGCCAGTGGACAACTTCTGGAGCCCGGCTGCAGGGGGTGTGCTCTGTCCTCGTTGTGGCGAGGGGTTGGTCGAGCAGTCAGGGAACGACCGCCCATCGGCTGAACCGTTGCCATTGAACGCTCTCAAGGTGTTGCGCTTCTTGCAGACGCGTGACTGGGAAACCTGCTCTCGGTTGAGGCTCAGTCCGGGGTTGCACTTCCAACTGGAAACACTGCTGCAACGTTACATCGTGTATCAACTGGAGCGCAGCCTGAAGTCGGTGGGCTTCCTGCGTACCGTGCGGCGGCTGCTATCATCCTCGGGACAATGATCATGGATGTTCAAGAACACTTGCCGCAACTCAAAGAGATATTCGAGGGTCACGACGTGGTGCTGGCCTACCTCTTCGGTACTCAAGCGCAAGGCACGGCAGGGCCTCTGTCTGACATAGACGTCGCTGTGTTACTCTTGCCTGAAGTGCCCCGTAAGCGGTGGACCGAGATTCAGACCAAGCTGATCTGCGAGTTGATGAGCATCTTCCACCGTAATGATGTAGATGTGGTGATCCTCAACCGCGCGCCTGCTCTCCTGGCTTATGAGGTCGCCAAGCATGGCAGGGTAGTGTACCAGGATGCTTCACTGCCTCACGTGGATTTCCTCACGTTGGCGATAAGCCGGCATGCAGATACCCAGCGACTTCGGGACATCTTCACGACATACCTCCTGGAGCGAGCTAGCCAGCGCGCCACATTGCGATCCAAGGCCCTGACGGAGGTGGCGGCATGATCAAGACAGAGGTGGTTCTCAAACACTTGCGCTCTCTACAGGAGTATGCGCTTAAGCTGCGCACCTTGCTGGTGCTTTCGGAGGAGGAACTGATTGCCGACACCATCACTTACTGGGCGGTGCAGCGCGGGTTACAAGTTGCGATACAACACGTTACCAGTGTCGGCGCGCATCTTCTAGCTGGATTGGGGGTGGGTACACCAGCGGAATACAGGGACATCATTCTCGACCTGGGGCGACATGGCATCATCCCCTTCGCTTTCGCACAACGCATCAGTGCTATGGCAGGCTTCCGCAACATCCTTGTTCACCAGTATCTTGAGATTGACGAGGGAGAGGTATACAGGAACCTACAACTGGGACCGGATGACTTTGAAATCTTCGTAGACCACGTGCTGGCATTTTTGCAGCGAGAGGGCTATCTGCAAGTGAGCGAGGATGAAGACAGTCCAGATTAGCGAGTACCAACGCTGGCTGGAGGAGTGGGATCGCGCGCGGGGCTGGCACCGCGTCGGCCCCAGCCACACCACCATCCATGCGATGCAGGATCTGTGCGCAATTCGGCCTTGAAGCCTTCTGCGAAACCCGAGGTGTTGAAGATGGATAAAGACGCAGACAAACTAAGGGAAGAAAAAGAATCGGTTTCTGAGAGGCTGACAGGATATCTTGTTTGGCAATCGATTCTCATTCTCGCATTTGCTGAGATAATGGGACAATCTCGTTTTCTTGCTCAAGTTCTTAGCGTATTGGGACTGGTCTCAACCCTCATTGGTTTTGGCAATTTCCTTCGCTTACCACTAAAGATGGATGCTTTGGAAGGACGAGAAGATAAAGGCGCTAAACGGTTGATTAGATGGGTGTTTCAAGGAAGGGGCTTAGGATTAGATTGCTCCGTTATCTTCCTCGTGTTTTGGGCTTGCGCAATAGCTTGGAGTTTCTTCTAGGCACTCATAGTGGTTGGATCGTAGACGACTAGACTCGATCAAGAATGAGAATAAGAGCATACCAACACTGGGTGGAGAAGTGGGACCGAAAACGGGGGTGGCACCGTACCAGCCCCAGCCATACCCTCATCCACGCCCTGGAGGAGATGGGCGAGGTGGCCCGGCTCGTCCTGAATCTGGAGGGATACAAAGGCGCAGAGAGCCCAGAAGCGGTGCGGGAGGAGCTGGCGACGGAGCTTTCGGACCTC
>DFBV01000094.1:4729-7948 GCA_002366755.1 Anaerolineales bacterium UBA3071 | reverse complement strand
CCGTGCACGACTGGCAGGTGGAGCTCAACCGCAAGCGAAGCCACCAGCTTTTCCTCGTCGGCGAGCGGGTGGAGAGCTTGCGCACCGTGGAGACGGTCCGTGCCCGGGTGCGCATCTACAACGATCACCCTTCTCCAGAGGGGGAGACGGCGCGGGGCGAGGCGACGTTCATTGTGCATCCGCAGGATGGTGAGGCTGCCATCGCCCGCAAGCTGGAGGAGGCGACTTTCGTGGCTGGGCTGGTCAGCAACCCACCTTTCGGCCTACCCGGCCCGGCGGAGTATCCGGTGGTGGAAGTGCTCGACACCCGCCTGAGGGATGAGCCGCAGGCAGTGCTCGACGAACTGCGCGGGCAGTTGATCGCCGCCGCGAGCGTGGAGCCACAGGTACGCCTCTCCAGCGCCGAGTTCTTCCTGGACGTCGGAGAGAACGAATTGCGCAACAGCCGCGGCATCCAGGCCGCGGCGCAGAGCAGCCAGGCGCTGTTCGATTTCGTCATCATCTCCAGCGACGGAGGGAAGGAATCGGAGGTGCACATCGCTCTACGGCGTCGCCGGGCGGCCGATTTCGACGTCCCCGCGCTGGTGGCCCGCAAGGCCGCCCAGGCGCGGGACGCGCTGCAAGCCTCCGTCCCTTCCAAACACACCGGCCCGGTGGTCATCAGCCGCGAGGCCCTGCTGGAGATGCTGGCTTTCTTCCGCGTCCAGACCGCGGCCCAGAGCAAGTTCCAGAAGTTCACCCAGTTGGAGGTGGGGGAGAACGTGTTCGGCTCGCGGGAGGTGAAGGGCAAGCCGCTCACCCTGCGCAGCGAAGCGCTGTTGTCCTTCGGGCTGCGCAGCGGGCCCTTCGATGGCGAGGGGCTGCCAGGGCAGGATATCTCCATCATTGAGGACAGTGTGCTGCAACGCTTCTGGGCCGAGCAGCGCTACGCCGAGTACCTGGGCATCGAGCCCACTGGTGCCTTCGGCAACCTGATCATCCCGCCGGGCGCCACCCCTCTGGCTGAGCTGCTGGCCGATGGCCCGCTGATTCACATCGTGGCTTTCTCGGACGTGACGCCCAACATGGTCACCGGCGACGTGGTGGCGGAGATTCGCCTCGGCTACGCGCTGGATGGCGACAGGGTGACGCCCATCAAGGGCGGGGCGCTCAGCACCAACCTCTACGACGCGTTCGCCAATGCCGCCTACTCGCGGGAAACGGTCTTCCTGGGCGAATACCAGGGGCCGGAGGCGATCCGCTTCGGGCAAATGGTGGTGGCAGGGGAGTAGTGGTGGAGTTGGCGATGTCGGCGGAGGAAGTGTGGGGGGATGAAACCACAATGGAAGACAGTTCTCTGTGCAGTGCTCATCGGCGTCCTGCTGACGGCGTGCGCACCAACTGAGCGCGCGCCCGCGCCCACGGCGGAGGCCTCGGTCGCCACCAGGCCGACGAGTAGCGCGCCCCCACGCCCTCCCGGTGAAGTGCGCAGGCCAGCCGTTGCTGGCAGCTTCTACACCGACGACCCGCAGACACTGGCAGCGCAGGTAGACGCGCTGTTGGCCGAAGCAGAGGCAGTAGAGGGCTGCCCTGCGCCCATGGCCCTCATCGTGCCCCACGCCGGATACGTCTTCTCGGGCCACGTGGCGGCCCAGGCATATAAGCAAATCGAAGGGGTGGACTACGAGGCCATTGTCGTTTTGGGTGTCAACCACCGCGACCCGGGCTTCCAGCAGGTATCGGTCTGGGCGGAGGGAGGTTTCGAGACGCCGCTGGGGACGGCGCGCGTGGATGAGGAACTGGCTGCCGCACTTCTCGCCGCCAACGAGCGTATCGTCTTCGACCGCGATGTGCACCGGCAGGAGCATTCGGTGGAGGTGCAGGTGCCGTTTCTACAGCGTATCTACGGCGAGGAGTTGCGCTTCGTGCCTGTGGTCATCGGCGATCCATCTCCAGAGAACTATCGTGCCCTGGCCGAGGCTCTGGCGAAGGAGCTTTCGGACAAGCGATCGCTCATCGTCGCCAGCGCCGACCTTTCCCACTACCCGGCCTACGACGATGCCGTGCGCTCCGATACGGCCATCCTGCAGGCCATCATCACCCTGGACCCGGAGCGGTTCACCGCCGCCCGCGACGAGATGATGGCCCAAAACATCCCCAACCTGGTCACCTGTTCCTGCGGTGAAGGGCCCATCATGACAGCGATGATGGCTGCCCGGACGCTGGGAGCCAACCGCGCCATGCTGCTGCGCTATGCTAATTCGGGCGATACTCCCTTCGCTGAACGAGACCAGGTGGTAGGCTACGGTGCGGTGATGTTCTGGAAGGGAGACGAGTCAGCAATGGGGGAGCCAACCAAGCCGGGGCTATGGCAAGAGCGGGGTGTATTTGTCACCCTGGAGAAGGAGGGCGAACTGCGCAGCTGCATCGGCGAACTGGCAGTAACCTTCATGGTTGCCCCTGTTTGTCATTTGCACCGGATGGCATTGCAGCCTATAATGCGTTGGGTAGGATTGTGGGGGCAGATTTCCTTATCTGCCCACCGTTCGCCTCGGTCCAGAGACCTTTGGCGAACGGCATTGGATGGCGGGCTAGAAACCCGCCCTACTGCGAACAGGTCTCGACGGGCATGATCCGTCCCTTTAGGCTGAGTGATCTCTTCCTGATATACCGCCTGCAGCGGCAGGGCGTGTGGCTTGACCCGCGCCACGCTCTGATCGGCTACGAGCCATCTGCGTGGGCTGCGCTGAGCGCGCCACTTCGTTGGTGGAGCGGTGGCTCAGCGACTTATGTCTCCAAGGTGGCTGGGGGAGGCATCATCCAGATGCGGCCGCGGCCAGGCCGTCCGGAGGTGGACATCGTTCTTCTGGCTCCGACCTTGGAGGGCAACGAGGAGATCGCGGCCCTCTGGCGTCGCCTGCTGTTTCACTGCGTCCAACAGGCGGGCGAGTGGCAGGTGCAGCGGCTGTTTGTCAGCGTCTTGGAGGACGCTGAGGAGACGCTCTCGCTGTTCCGCCAGGTGGGCTTCGTTCCCTACACGCGGGAGGAGGCGTACTGCCTGGAGCAGTCCACCGGAATCGCTGTCGCACCAAAATCACACCAGGTCCGCCCTCTGACCTCTGTGGACAGTTGGGCGTTGCAGAAGCTCCACGCAGCCGTCACGCCTCGCCGGGTGCAACAGGCGGAGGGGGGAGGGGCGAGCCGAGCGGGCGCCCCCCCACTGACATGGTGGGCTCCTGG
>DFBV01000094.1:3855-4621 GCA_002366755.1 Anaerolineales bacterium UBA3071 | reverse complement strand
GTATTGTCTGATACGGGAGTACCAGAGCGGGGTGCGTGCACCGTTAGCCGAGCATGGTTTCCACCCTGCCGCTACCTGGTCCTGCTTGGTCAAACACACAGTAGTGCGGGTCAGGGAGCCAGTGCGGCGCGTCTGGCCCGCGCTGGAAGCCCGGCCAGAGCCCTCGGTGCCTGGCGCGGTGCCCAGCGGCATGGAGTGATCGATGACCAGCGATCAGCACGCTTCCCTGGCATCTGATCACCAATCACTGATCACGGGAATCAAGGAACGACGTACACAATATGCAACAACGTATTACTGACGATCTGGATGCCCTGCTGGCCGTCTTGCCGCCGCATCTCGAACAGGCAGTGCGACAGGCCAATCGCAGCGACGAACTGCTGGAGGTGGTCCTCGACCTGGGCCGCCTCCCCGAAGCTCGCTTTGTCGCTCACGAGGTGACTCTGAGCGACCAGGAGGTTACCCGGGAGGAGTTGGATCACGTTGTCCAACGCATCGGAGAGTTCACCACCGACAATCGGGCAGGCATCGAGCGCACGCTCCACCGGATTTCCTGCATTCGCAGCCGGCGCGGGTACATCGTGGGGCTAACCTGCCGCGTGGGGCGGGCGGTGTACGGCGTCGTTGACATCGTTCAGGACATCGCAGAGTCGGGCAAAAACATCTTGTTGCTGGGGCGGCCCGGCGTGGGCAAGACGACTCTGCTGCGGGAGGCGGCCCGTATCCTGGGTGAGCGAGACCGGGTGGTGGTCGTGGATACGTCTAA
>DFBV01000094.1:0-3800 GCA_002366755.1 Anaerolineales bacterium UBA3071 | reverse complement strand
CCCACCCCGGCGCTGCAGCACGAGGTGATGATCGAGGCAGTGGAAAACCACATGCCGGAGGTCATCATCATTGATGAGATCGGGCGGGAACTGGAGGCGGCGGCAGCCCGCACCATCGCCGAGCGGGGGGTGCAACTCATCGGCACCGCCCACGGCAACACGCTGGACAACCTGCTGATGAACCCCACCCTGGCTGACCTGGTAGGGGGTATCGAGAGCGTGACCCTGAGCGACGAGGAGGCGCGGCGGCGAGGGACGCAGAAGACGGTGCTGGAGCGCCGCGCACCTCCCACCTTTGACGTGGTGGTGGAGATCCAGGACCGCCAACGGCTGGCGGTGCATCACGACGTGTCGGCGGCCGTGGATGGGCTGCTGCGGGGCCGGCCGCTGAGCCCAGAGCTGCGCTACCGCGATGACAAGGGGAGTGTGCAGATTGAGGCTGCTCCTGCCGTCAGACTGCCACTGCCGGAGGCCAAACGCCGCGCGGCTGTGCCGCAGATGACGCCGGATCGAGCGTTGCGGATCTACCCCTACGGCATCGGCAGGAACAAGCTGCAGCAAGCGGCTCAGAACTTGCAGATACCGCTGGAAGTTGTAGACAAGGTCAAGGCGGCCAGCCTGGTTATGACGCTGAAGAACTACTATCGCCGGCGGCCGCGCCCCATCAGCCAGGCGGAAGATCGGGGAGTTCCGGTCTACGTGCTGCGTTCCAACACCGTGCGGCAGATGGAAGACTGTCTGGCCGACATCATGGGACTCACTGTTGAGCCTGAGGAGCCCTTTGCCGATGCCATGCGAGAGATGGAGGAGGCCATACGCCGCGTGCTGGCGGGTACGGAAGCGGTGGATCTTCAGCCGCGGCCATCCTTCATCCGGCGTCAGCAGCACGAGATGGCGCGACAGGCGAAGTTGGTTTCGCATAGCTATGGTCGCGAGCCGCGCCGGAGCGTGCGCATCTACCGAGATGAGAGATGAGCATGGGCTCCGTGGTGGATTTCCACACCCAACTTGCGCCCTACGAGACCATCCAGCCCTCGCTGATTGAATGGGCCTACTGTGTACATGGAGAAGATCCTGGGCGGCAACGCGGCACGTTTGCTAGGATTGCCCTGGCGGCGTGAGCCTGCGTTGTGAAGCTCTTGATCGCTAGGCTGGTCAGGAGCTTTTTCTTGCCAGGGCGGCGACGTGAGGTATAATTCGAGTGGATGGTAGCATGAAGTGAGGTTCGATGACTGAGAAGGCTAGGCTAGTGAACCGTTGGAAAGTTGTGCGAATCGGTGTCAACCTGCTGCTGGTGCTGGGGGTGCTAGCGGTATTGGCATCGGGAGCCGGCGCGCTGGAGCGCGGCCAGGTGGTGGTGCTCACGTTTGAGGGTGCGGTGACGCCCATCTTGAATGGTTATATCGAGCGAGGCATCCGAGCGGCGGAGGCACGCGACGCCGAGGTGCTCATCCTGCAGTTGGACACACCGGGCGGATCGGCTGACATCACCCAGGAGATCAGCCAGCGTATGATCCAGACGCGGGTGCCCATCGTTGTCTACGTGGCGCCAGCGCGGGCGCACGCTGGCTCGGCAGGGACCTTCATCACTCTGGCGGCTCACGTGGCAGCCATGGCTCCCGGCAGCAGCATCGGCGCGGCTGCACCCGTGACCGGTGAAGGGCAGGACTTGCCGGAGACGATGATGAAGAAAGCCACCAACATCATGGTAGCCGACATCAAGAACCTGGCCGAGCGGCGGGGGGAGAAAGCGGTGGAGTGGGCGGCCAAGGCGGTGGAGGAAGCGGCCGCCGCTACGGCACAGGAGGCCCTTGAACTGGGCGTCATTGACTTCATCGCCGATGATGTGGATGACCTATTGCGGCAGCTCGACGGCTTCGAGGTGCAGGTTGGCGGGGAGAAGCGCACGCTGAGCACGGCCGGCGCACCTGTCGAGCACCTCTTGCTGAATCCCTTCGAGCAGTTCATGAACACCATTCTCAATCCCAACATCGCCTTCATTCTTCTGACTCTGGGGCTCAACGCTCTGCTGTTCGAGCTTTCGAGCCCGGGCGGCTATGCAGCGGGTATCGTGGGAGTTGTCTGTCTGCTGTTGGCGCTCTACGCGCTGGGGGTGCTGCCTGTCAACTACAGCGGCCTGTTCTTCATCGGCCTGGCGTTTGTTCTCTTCATCATGGACATCAAAGCGCCGACCCATGGGGCGCTAACGCTGGGGGGCATCGTCTCCTTTATCTTCGGCACCTTGATACTCTTCAATAGTCCATATTTCCGGGTCTCCCTGCCACTGGTGATTGGTGTGGGCCTGGCCACAGGGGCCTTTTTCTTCTTCGCCATGGCCAAGGCCGTGGCCGCGCAGCGTATGCCTGCGGTCACGGGCGGTGAGGGACTGGTGGGGCAGATCGGCGAGGCGCGTACGGCGCTGGCTCCCGATGGGACCGTCTTCGTGCAGGGGGAGTGGTGGAACGCGACCGCTGAGGACGGGCACGTGGCTGCGGGCGAGCGAGTGGAGGTGATGGACCGCGACGGATTGCGCTTGCAGGTGAGAAAATGGCAGGGCGGGAACTGAATCGCTCTTGCTTCTGAGTGGGGACCACATGCTGAACTACCTCGGATACCTTTTCTACAGGCTGGGCGAGGCGATAGCGGTGCGTGTTCCGATGGAGCGCGCCTATCGCTTGGCGGAAAGGATCGCCTGGCTCTACTGGATCATCCATCGGCGCTCGCGGGCCACACTGCTGGCCAACCTGCGTCAAGTGCTCGGTCCCAATGCAGACGAAGCGGCGGTGCGGCGGACGGCGCGTGCAGGCTTCGATCATTTCGCCTACGGCGTGGTGGACTTCTTTCGCCTGCCCCGTCTGCTGGACGGAGAGTTGGATGAACTTATCGTTTCGGTCACTGGCGAGGAACATTTGCATGAGGCCCTGGCAGCCGGTCGCGGCGGCATTCTGATGATCGCCCACATGGGACCCTGGGAGGCTGGCGGTGCCTGGATTGCCAGTCGGGGGATCCCGCTTACCGGTGTAGCCCTAACTCATGAGGCGGCGCGTGTGGAGGAGTTCTTCTTGTCGCGGCGAGAACGGAGCGGTTATCGTACGGTTCCTTTGGGCCGCGCTGCGCGTGACTTGCTGCGGACTCTCCAACGCGGGGAGATGATCGTCCTGGCCGCCGACCGCAATTTCACCGAATTCGGCACCCAGGTGGAGTTCTTCGGCCGTCCGGCGCTGATGCCGGATGGTCACGTGCGTATCGCGCTGCGCACCGGAGCACCCATTCTTCCCGCGATCCTGGTGCGCACCACGGAGATGAAGGTGCAAGTGATCATCGAATCGCCCATCACCTTGCAGAAGGGCCAAGACGATGTGCTCAGTGGCATGCGGCGCTGTCTGGACGTGTTGGAGCATTACATAAGCCGCTGGCCCGAGCAATGGTTGGCCTTCAGCCGCATCTGGCCAGAGGAGTTAAACGGCAACTGAGCGAACTGTTGCTCGCCAGGCGAACGTAGGGGAAGCGTAGGGTAGGCGTCCAGCACGTTAGCAAGAGATGTGGTAGAATGTCATACAAGAGTAAATCTCTTCTTCTCCTCCTTTTTTCATAGAGCACCTAGAGCCGCGTGGGATCTTGCGTTTCGGCATATCTGGGCAGTTGAGACGGGGGACACCCCCGGAACCCCCGGCCTCGCACGGCTCGGCGAGCACCCAGGGCTTGGGCAACCCCGGGTGCTCGTCGATTCTGGACGGTTGAGACGGGGGACACCCCCGGAACCCCCGACCTCGCACCGCTCGGCGAGCACCCAGGGCTTG